>DASSJP010000060.1:0-5913 GCA_035691165.1 Rubrobacter sp. | reverse complement strand
GTCAACCCTAGCTCCAACCCTTGCCAAATACCCTCCTCGGCAAGATGGGAAATATCCCAGATGAAGCCCAAGTCTGCCATTTGCCCGAGCAATTCGAAGCCCTCCGACGTCAAGCCTCCCTGCTTGAAAGTCTGGCTACCTCCACCCACTCCTGTTCCATACGTCGTGTCACCGAACGTGAGCCCGATCATACGTACACCACGCCGCCACCACCTTGGCAGGTCGCGTACGTCAACGATCGGGTCCGCGCCCTCCATGATCAGAACGAAACCCGGCTTGCGATCGTCTTGCCATAATCGCAGGTGATGATCCAGATCGTTAACAGATTTGAGAAGCCTTACGCGTCCTTGCTTTTGCCAACCCTCATAGAGCCGAATCTGGGCAAGCGCCTGTGCTTCGGCTTCCTCTGGTGTACTGTAGATAGCAGATCGCGGTTCAAAGTTCTCACCGACGTCCTCCGCCAGGAAACCCGCGGTCACGGTCGCGAACGACACCGCTATGCCACCCCGCTCCAGTTCGGGTAAGGAAACGGTAGACTGCTTCGTCGTGCGTTTTTCGGACGCTCTTATTTCGGCCGCGCTCAGGGTCAGGTCACGTCCGAACAGCGTCACGTTCTCCGCCAGGTCGAGATGCGAATCCACGAGTGGCGGATTATTCGACGATGATGGCTCCATTCACGCTCCGTCGATGCTCAAACTCATGCAACAGAGTCAATGGCTCTGGATCTTGCCAGACATGAGTAGTTGAAGGCCAGTTTGCGCACCTCCAAAAAGAAAGGGCCGGGGGCGAACCCCGGCCCTCCTGACACCAGTAGCCTTGAACCTACCTCGTCGCTTCGGCCTCCGCCTCGGCCTCCGCCTCCTCCTGCGAAACCGCGCCGCCGGAGATCTGGACGATATCCTCCTCGATGGAGGTGATGGTGCCGTCCATGCCGGACCAGACGCCGATGGAGAAGCCCTCGTCTACGGGCTCGCCGATCTTCTGCTCGAAGGAGACCTTGTCGCCCTCGGAGACGAGCGGAGTGGCAGGCTTGAGGAAGCGGCCTCCGAGCGGGATGCTTACGCCGTTGACCTTGCCAACCAGCGAGATGACGCTCTCGGGACGCTTGGTCTTGATCTCTGCGTACTCCTTGGAGGCGACGCCCTTGGGGATGACGAGGAAGCCGTTGGTGGTGCGGCGCACGAATGCGTCGCCCTCGCCGAGCGACTCTATCCCCATCTCGTTCAAATAGGGCCCACCGTCGATGACGGAGAGGTTGCCCGCCTCGGCCTCGACGTCAACGCCCGCCAGCTTCACCAGCTCCGTTGCGGAGGACCCCAGCGGAGCCTCGAAGAGCTTGAGCTCGAGGTCGGGTCCGAAGACCTGCAGATACTTGGTCGTGACGGGCTTGCCGAGGAAGAACGCGTTGTAGATGTTGAGGAGCGTCTCGGAGTTGTTGACGATATGCCCGGCATCGAGCGGGAGGCCCGGGCGCTTCGAACCGTCCGGCATCTCGACCCGGCGCGGGACCCACTTCTCCTTGTTCTCCCTGAAGATGTTCTTGATGAGCGTCTTCTCCTCGCCCATCGAGTACTTGTCCGGGACGTGGACGACCTGGTAGAGACCGTCGGCGCTCTCGTCGTAGCGCGAGAACCACTCCTCGTCCTTGAAGTGCACGCCCATGATGACGTTCTCGATCCCGAAGATCGTCTTCATCACGTCGAAGAGCTCGAGGAACTCGTCGAAGTACTCGCGGTGGAGCACCTTGTCAGCCCAGTAGCCGGGCTCAGACTCGGTGCAGTTCACGATCAGGTTCGGCTGCGGGTTCTTCCACTTGAAGTAGGTCGGGAACCCACCGCCGCCAGCCCCCACGATACCGGCCTGGCGCATGATCTCGACGGCCTCTTCCCTGCTGAGAGCCTTTACCTCGTCGAGATTGCGCTGCTTCAACTCAGCCAAGATCTTTCCCTCCGAACACTCTATACACCAGATACGTGCTGTTACAAATGCCGTTCAACTATTACAGCCAGTATACCCTTTGCCCCTTTGTGTTGCTAGTTCGGTACGAACCGCTCTGGTACACTCACGTGCAAGGTGAGGCTCTCCCGACGCAACGCGACTATTCTCCTCGTGATCGGCATCTACATGCTCCTCACCTGGGGGACGAGGGTCTTTACCTTCCTCGGCGAGTACCGCGCAGGGACGCTGGTCGCGCCGGGCATACACTTCTCGCTCGTCGTGATCGGACTCTCCATCGGCGTCTACCTGGCATATCTCGGCATCAAAGGACGCAGGGCGACACGCTAGTCATCCTGTCAGCACGCCGCTTCGCGGCTTGTCAGCGCGCTATGGCTTTGCCTCCGCTTGTCAGCACGAACGTGGATACTGTAACCAATGTCCGAGAGAGTAGCTCCCCAGTGGGTTTCGCTGTGTAAGTGCGGGCGAGACCGTAGGAGGAAAGGCTGAAAGCGAGGGCCGCTACAGGCCCGAAGCGTGCTGAAATCTAACGCGGGTAGTCGATCCTGCTCTCGTGTGCCTCGGGCAGGTCAATAGCGGAGTAGTTGGGGACGGCCCGCCGCAGGAATTCGAGGGACCTTCCAGACTCCTGGGTTCTGGCGTGGTAGACCATCGCCTCGACCAGTTCGGAGAGGTTCGAGTTACCGGGCGGGCTCATGTTCTCCGAGGAGAGACGGAAGACCATCTGGTGGCCGGTCGAGGCTCGCTCCTCCCCCTCTTCAAAGAGCTCCTCTTTGAGTTTCTCGCCAGGGCGCAGGCCGACGAACTTGATCTTCACGTTCGGCGCTCCCATTATCTCGATCATCTTCCTGGCCAGGTCGGTGATTGCGACGGGACGACCCATCTCGAGGACGTAAGTCCCGTATCCCTCGGCCATCGCCCCTGCCTGCAGGATCAGGGATACAGCCTCGGGGATGGTCATGAAGTACCGGATCATGTCCGGATGCGTGACAGTCACGGGACCGCCCGCCTCTATCTGCTGGCGGAAGGTCGGGACGACCGAGCCGCGGCTGCCGAGCACGTTCCCGAACCTGACGGAAGCGTAGATCGTCTCGGAGTACTCCACGGAGAGGTTCTTGACGACCATCTCGGCCAG
The DNA here is from genome assembly GCA_035691165.1 of Rubrobacter sp. Classification (GTDB taxonomy): domain Bacteria; phylum Actinomycetota; class Rubrobacteria; order Rubrobacterales; family Rubrobacteraceae; genus Rubrobacter_D. Next base: position 2,822 of record DASSJP010000060.1, on the reverse strand, counting down.
ACGTTTGGTCGCCCCCATAACGTTGACGGGGTTCACGGCCTTGTCTGTCGAGACGTTTATGAACTTGCTCGTCCCGTAGGCCCCCGCCGCACGGGCAACGTTGAGGGTGCCGAGGACGTTGTTGACGATGGCCTCGGTAGCCTGCAGCTCCATCATGGGGACGTGCTTGTAGGCGGCGGCGTGGAAGACCAGTTGCGGCCTGAACGTCTCGAAGGCGAAGCTCACACGCTCGGCGTGCGTGACGTCGCCGACGAAGACCTCAGCGTCGTAGAAATCTTCGCGCCGCAGCTCAGTGTTCAGATAGTAGAGGCCGCTCTCGTCGCGGTCGAGAAGGACCAGCTTCGCGGGGCCGAGGCGTGAGATCTGGCGTGAGAGCTCCTGGCCGATGGAGCCCCCTGCGCCGGTCACGAGCACCCGCTTGCCGTTGATGTAGTCGGAGAGTGCGTCGAGGTCTATGTCAACAGGCTCGCGCCCGAGGAGGTCTTCGATCTGGAGCTCGCGCAGCTTGATGGTGCCTTCGGCAAGAAACTCCCCGAGGTCGGGCATGACCTTCACTTCGGCGGAGGCACGGGTGGAGGTGCGCCAGATCCAGTCCATCTCCTCCCTGCTGGCCTGCGGCGTCGCTATGATGACCTGGTCTATGCCGTGCTGGGCGATGATATCTTCGAGATCCTCAACCACCCCGAGGACCGGCGCGCCTTCTATGTGCCTGCCGACCTCCTCACGCGAGTCGCTGACGAAGCCGACGACCTGCGTCTCTGAGGCAGCAGTGCGCCAGATTTGCCCGGCCAGCGCCACACCAGCCTCTCCCGTACCCACGATGGCCGTCCGCGTCCTGCGCCCGACCTCCCTCAGGGACAGCTCGTAGAAGACCCGCGGATACAGTCGCACGGCGACGAGCTGCACGTAGGCGAGCACCGAGCCGACCAGCGGCACCGAAAGCGGTACTGGGTTGAACTTCATGATCCCGAACCCCGCAGGTCCGACGCAGAACACCGCCAAAAAGAGCCCACCGGCCGCTATGGCGGTCGCGCTCAACACCTGCACACCCTGGTAGATTCCCGTATACCTGAGGATGCTCCTATAGACCCCGCTCTCGTTCAGGAGAAGGATGAAGGCTATTGCGGAGAAGATCGCGAACGGCCAGAAGAAACGCCAGAACTCCATCTGCACGTCGCCTGCAAAACGGACGACAAGCACGACGGCGAAGGACTCCATTACTATGAGGGCATCGACGAGCATCGCCGCCCCGCGCCTGAAGGCTGGCGGCGAGCGGTGAAACGCACGCTGCAACCGGTCCATGACGCCCAGGAACCTCTCCCCCATCCTCTGCAAGAGCCACATAGTCCTACATATTAACTTTTGTTGGCAGATCTAACCACTTTTTGCCCAGCACGCCGCTTCGCGGCTTGTCAGCACGCTCCGGCCAGCGGCCTCCGCTCGTCAGCATTTCAGCTTCTCAGCAAGAGCGTAGACACAGAGACCACCGTTCGAGAGGAGTAGCTCCTGCCGGTGAGTTTCTCTGTGTAAGTGCTGGCGAGACTATTCGAGGAAATACTGACTAGCTGAAAGCGAGGGCCGCTATAGGCCCGCAGCGTGCTGACAAGCGGAGGCGTCAGCCGTAGCGTGCTGACTGGCTTATTATCTTCGGCAACGCCGCGAGCAGGGCGCAGCACGCCAGCGCAAGTGCGATCCCGGCCACGGAGAGAGCGCCGCCCGCTGAAACCAGCAATGCGGCGAATCCAGAGACGACGCTCGCCCCGTAGTAGATGTTGCTCGTGCGTCTGTGCATCCCCGTTGTCGGGGTGATCCGCTGGTAGATATGCTCCCTGTGCGCCAGGAAGATGTTCTTGCCGGCCCCGCCCTTTAGGCGTCGGATCAAGGTGTAGCCCGTGTCGAAGAGGTACGGTGTGAAGACAACGACACATGCCAGGAAGGTCAGTGGTGTCCACTCCGTTCCCGAAAGCGCGGGGGCGTAGAACGCCACCGCAGCCAGGCTGAAGCCGAGGAAGTAGGCACCGGAATCCCCTATAAAGATGGAGGCAGGGTTTATGTTCCAGATCAGGAACCCCGCCGTAGCCCCGATGAGCGCGGGCAGGAAACCCCCCGCAGTCCCAACGATCGGTGCGAGGAAGAGCGCGTTCACGAGTGCGACGCCTCCCGTGAAACCGTCTATGCCGTCCATGAAGTTAAAGGCGTTGCTCAGGGCCACGATCCAGAACACCCCGACGACGAAGACCAGGATCCAGAGTACCCCCGGAGCGTTGGAGAGGATCGTCGGCGGGTAGAAGAGAAGTAGCCCGGCGGCGGCGAGCGCCTGGAGGACAGCCTTAACGCTGAAGTGGAGGTTGGAGAGGTCGTCGGCGAGCCCCACGGCCCAGATGAGAGCCGCCGCGAAGAGCAACGGCATCGTCCCGTCAGGGCGAAGGAGCGTCACCCCTGCGAGTGTTCCCAGGAATATGGCGACGCCTCCGAGCCTGGGCGTCGGGACCTCGTGCGAGCTGCGGAGGTTAGGCACGTCGAGCAGACTCCGTCCGACGGCGAACCTCACGAGCAGCGGCACCAGCGCTCCCGCGACCAGGAAGGCTACGCCGCCTGCTACCAACCCGCCCACCGTAGCTACCGCATCCTACAAGAACGGGTTCTCAACGCGCATGCCTTCAATAATCTGGCCGTGCTGCATCTCCTCGGTGAGCAACCTGTCGGCGCCAGCCTTCAGCGCGGCCTCGACGATCAAGGCGTCCCAGAAGGAGAGCATGAGCTCTTGACTACGCCGCACCGCCCCCAGCACCATCCTCGCGTCCTCCGGGAGCGTCCTGAAC
>DASSJP010000059.1:0-2042 GCA_035691165.1 Rubrobacter sp. | reverse complement strand
GCCGCGCATCAAGTGGCGTTGGGCCAGGGCATCGACGGTCTGACGGTCAGAGCCGTGGCCGCCCGAGCCCGGCTCAGCCACGGCCTCGTCCTCTTTCACTTCAAGCGAAAGGACCAGCTGGTCAGCGCGCTTCTGGACCGCGTGCTGGCTGCTACGCTTTCGCTCCACGTCGCCGAGGACGTCGCCCGGAGAGGGAGAGCGTTGGACCGCCTGCGCGCACTGCTCCTCCAAGAGGTGGGTCGCCTGTCGGGCGACCCGCATCAGGTCCGCCTGTTTCTGGAATATTGGGCTTACGGTACCCGCCGCCGTGCAATCCGGCGAAAGATCAGCCTGGCCCTCGAGCACTATCGGGCGGCATTTCGGAGTCTGGCGGCAGAGGTGCTGCAAGTGGAGGGAGCGCGCTTCCCTGGGGTGACGCCCGAACGCCTCGCGGCGATCGCCGTCAGCTTCATCAACGGATGTGCGGTGCAAGCGATGATCGACGTCGATCAGTTCGACGTCGGGGAGTACCTGACGGCCGTCCGAGGAATTCTCGGGAGGCTTCCTATGGCGGCCTAGGCTGGAGTCTCGACCTCTCAAGAAGGCCCAGGGGAGAGGGGGATGCGCTTCGACATCGTCAGTGACCCGGCGAAGATCGCTCGAATTCAGAAGCGGCTAGCCGACCGAGGTCAGCAGCAGATGGCCTCCCGTGGCGCCCTGGTCCGCTACGAGCTGCCGGCCCTGCCTAGTGCCTTTCCCCAGCTCAGTCGCATCCTGGACGGCTCGACCCACCGGGCCCAGTTCTTCGGCATTCACTATCACATCAGGAGCAGAGACGGGAGGATTGAACGGCTTTTTCCGGCGGCCGAGTACTCCAAGTTCGTCTTCCGCGCTGTGGCCGATAAGCGCCATGCCCTGGATCTCGGGCTCGGCCGCCTGCACGAGCTCGAACGCTGGATCCAGCGGTATTACTACGAGATTCGGGACCCCATGCTGCGGACCGACCAGCCGTCCTCCCGGGTCATGGACAAGGTCTACGCGCTGAAGTCGGAGTTGGGAAGCATTCTGTTCTTAGCGCGCGGAACGCTGGACACCGTCGCCAGCCTACTGCACTTCCTCTACGGTCCAAGCTCGGCTCACTTCCGGAGCTTCGGCGCCTTCGTCACGTACCTCCGCCAGACGCATGCAGCGGGGGCAGACGCAGATCCAGCGCTGAGAGAGTACATCGAAGGGCACATGGAGTGGTTCCGGGTGCTGCGCGAGTACCGCGATTACGTTACCCATTACGGGTCAATTGACATTTCGTTCTACGAGCCCCGGCAAGGCATTCTGCGGACCTACCTCCAGGATGCCACGCAAGTGCACGACGTGGTGGCGCCGGTTCTGGCCGGGCTCGATTCCTTCTGCCAGTTCGTGGACGGACACTTTGCGGCCAGGATTTCAGGAACCACCTAGGCCCGGCGTGCTCCACGACGGCTCGCAAGGTGTCGTCATCACGCAGTCCCTGCTCCGCCCCTCGGGCGCAAGCAATGAGTCGAGGCCCGGACCCGCCACGACAGTCAGCGCTTGTGGTACGCAGCTACTTCAGGCGGGCACCCATTGCAGTAATTTGCCGGGCTGGACGTGAAAGTAGTGACATAACTCGTCGAGGGTGTCCGCATGGAGGCGTCCAAACTGGCCGCCTGGACGGGAGAGCCGGTACGCGCTGGGGTAGGTCAGAGCAGTCCCTTGGGAGAGTCGATACGCCGTAATACCACGCGCCGCCATGAGTTCGTGCACTTTGAGCCGCACCATAAACACCTTTCGGGTAAGCCAAAGTGTATAGCCTTGCGATATACACCTCTGCAGTATACCATGGAGTAGGCCCAATAGCCATGGTTCGAGCGAATAGCCATTGCTCGATCGAATGATGCGCTCCCACTGGCCAACTCGCGTTACTCCGCCCCACTTCCGGGACCCAGCAATTCGAGTGCACCCCTCACGTAGAGGGTTGGCTCATGACCGCATCCGACGCCTCAGTCGCGCCGCCTGGGTTCACAGCTCGTATTCTGGTCGTGGACGAC
>DASSJP010000058.1:0-5468 GCA_035691165.1 Rubrobacter sp. | reverse complement strand
CTCGATATAGCCCCGAACGATCCTATCCTCACGTACCTCGCGAGCGTCTCGGGGGTGGTCGAGGTCGAGAAGCTGGACCGCGACTCGCCGGCGCTCGCGGCGATGAAGGAGGCCGGCGTCAAGCTGGTGGTCCCGCTCGTGAGCCAGGGTGAGCTCATAGGGATTCTCAACCTCGGGCCGCGCCTCTCCCAGCAGGAGTACTCGGCGGACGACAGGAAGCTCCTGAACGACCTCGCGACCCAGACAGCACCCGCAGTTCAGGTCGCCCAGCTCGTCCGCCAGCAGCAGCAGCAGGCCCAGGAGCGCGAGCGCATAGAGCAGGAGCTCAGGGTCGCGCGCCTGATCCAACAGACCCTCCTCCCCAAAGGCGTGCCTGACCTGCCTGGCTACCAGCTCGCTGCCTACTACCAGCCTGCGCGCGAGGTGGGCGGCGACTTCTACGACTTCTTCGATCTGGATGACGGGCGCTTTGGCCTCGTCGTCGGCGACGTGACTGACAAGGGAGTGCCTGCGGCCCTGGTGATGGCGACGACCCGCACCATGCTTCGCGCCTCAGCCCAGCGTCTCGACTCGCCAGGCGAGGTGCTCAAAAGGGTGAACGACGTGATGGTCGACGACATCCCGCCGAACATGTTCGTCACCTGCCTCTACGCCATCCTCGACCCGGCGACGGGCCGACTCCACTACGCCAACGCCGGCCACGACCTGCCGTACAGGCGCAGGTCTTCAGGCACCTCGGGCGGCGCGGAGGAGCTGCGGGCGACGGGGATGCCGCTCGGGCTTCTGCCAGGCATGGGTTACGAAGAGAAGGAGATAGTGCTGGAAAGGGGAGACAGCGTGTTGTTCTATAGCGACGGCCTGGTCGAGGCCCACGACCCGCAGCGGGAGATGTTCGGCTTCCCGCGCTTGCAGGGGCTCGTAGGGGCGCACCGCTCGGGCGGACAGGAGTTGGTGAACTTCCTCCTCTCCGAGCTTGCGCGTTTCACGGGCGAAGGATGGGAGCAGGAGGACGATATCACCCTCGTAACACTGGAGAGATCGGAGACGGCATGACCGACCCGAACCCCGCCCGGACGGACGCCAACCTCAGGCGGACCCTGGCGGACTTCTCCGTGCCAAGCGAGCCGGGTAAAGAGCGGTTGGCGATGGAGACGGTCGCCGAGGCGGTCAAGGTCCTCGATATCTCAGGGGAGAACCTGGAGCGGCTCAAGACCGCCGTGGCCGAGGCGACGATGAACGCCATGGAGCACGGCAACAAGTACGAAGCGGAGCTACCCGTAGAGATACAGGTGCTCGTTATGGACAGGGATCTCATAGTGCGTATCACGGATCGAGGTAGCGGTCCGCCACCGCCCGAGGAGGGGGATACCCCTGACCTGGCGGCGAAGCTGGAAGGCATGCAGACGCCCAGAGGATGGGGACTTTTCCTCATCAAGAGCATGGTCGACGAGATGAACGTCACAGGTGACGAAGGACACCACACGGTCGAACTGGTCGTTCATCTCGGATCGGAAGGAGGTAAGTGATGGCTGTGCGCCACCTTAATGTAGAGGTCCGTCGAGAGCCGGACATTGCCGTGCTCGACCTTGTGGGCGAGATCAACGGCTTCGCCGAAGAGGCCTTGAACGCCGCCTACGCGGAGGCCGAGGCCGAGGACCCGAAGACGATCCTGCTCAACTTCGAGGATGTTGACTACATCAACTCGACGGGGATCGCCCTGATAGTCGGCCTGCTCGCCAGGGCGCGCGCGACCCATCGTAGGCTGCTGGCCTGCAACCTGAGCGAGCACTACGTGGAGATCTTCAACATCACGCGCCTCTCTGACTTTATGAGCGTCTTCCCCGACGAGGAGAGCGCCGTGGCCGAGGCTTCGGTCTCCTGAGAGGAGGGAGTTCGCCCAATATCCTGCGCGGCGAATACGAGGAAATCAGAGAGATAACAAGGAGGAAAGATATGCCCCAGGCCCAGGTAAAGATGAACGTCAGGAACGCGGGCGAGAAGGCCAGCATCATAGACGTGGAAGGGGAGCTCACGGCGTTCGCCGAGGCTGTGCTCATGGACGCCTACAGCCAGGCAAGCGACGGGCAGGTGCGTGCGATCATCCTGAACTTCGAGGGTCTCGAGTACATGAACAGTAGCGGTATCGGGCTGCTCGTCACGCTCCTGATCCGCATAAATCGCGAGAGACAGAGGCTTCTGACCTACGGCCTCAGCGAACACTACAGGAGCATCTTCCAGATCACACGCCTGGACGACGCCATAGCCATCCACGATTCCGAAGAGGAAGCTGTGAGGGCCGCGAACGCGATGTGAGAGTCGTTCGCCCCTTCTAAAAGGACCTTCGTAAAGGAGGCACACCATGACCGAGCAAGACGAGACCAGGGAGAAGCAAACGCGCGAGCCCCGTGACGCCGCCTACTGGGCCAGGTACGCAGAGACCCTCAAGGTCAGCGGCGTCGCCGATGGTGCGACGAACATCAACGTCGAGGGCCGCAGGGCGGTCGGCCCGTTGCAGGGCTTCGGGAAGATGTGGCAGAAGACCTTCAGGGTCCGCCTGACCGGCACCGATGTTACGCCCAAAGAGGTCATCAGGACCTGGAAGGACAACTACAAGGACTTCTGGCCTGAAGGCAACCGCTTCTACGCGCCGCTCTCAGGCATCGCACCCGGAGAGGTCGCCCTGATCAGCGGTTCGCTGCCCGGCGGCGTGACCCTCTCGACGGGAGTAATGGTGCTCTATGCCGACGAGGAATCCTTCACGCTGATGACGCCGCAGGGCCATCCTTTTTCGGGTTGGATCACCTTCAGCTCCTTCGAGGAGGACGGTACGACGGTCGTCCAGGCCCAGGTCCTGATGCGCGCCAACGACCCCCTCTACGAGCTCGGCCTCACCATGGGAGGCCACAAGATGGAGGACGAGATGTGGCAGCGGACGCTCACGAACCTCGCCGCCCACTTCAGCGTTCACGAGCCGGTCGAGACTGACATCGTGTGCGTAGATCCCAAACGCCAGTGGCGAGAGTACCGCAACGTCTGGCACAACGCCGGCATCCGCTCCGCCCTCTACTCGATGACGGCCCCTTTACGCCGGCGCGGCAACGGGCCACCAGCGCATTGATGCCGGGGAAAGGAGGATTATGAGCGAGTCCCCTACGCCGCCGGAGGAGTTAAAGGGCGGTAGGAGCCCGCGCGACGCAGGCTCCTGGGCGAAGGGACGTAACGTACTGCGGGTCTCCGACGTGCCTGCCGGGGCCGTCAACCTGAACGTCGAGGGGCGGCGGGTCATCGGGGCCCTGCAGGGCTTCGGACAGCTCTGGCAGAAGACCTACAGGGTTCGCCTGACCGGCGCTGACGTTACCCCTGAGGAGGTGGTGAGGGTCTGGAAGAGGGAGTTCCCCCACTTCCATCCTCCGCAGAGCCGCTTCTATCCTTCGCTTGATGGCGTGGCGCCGGGCGAGGTCATGCTCATCAACGCCTCGGTGCAGGGCATGCCGGTCTACACCGGCGTGATGGTTCTCTACTCCGACGACGTCTCATTTACTGTGATGACGGCCGAGGGTCTTCCAGAGGCAGGCTGGAACACCTTTTCAGCCTACGAGGAGGACGGCTCGACGGTCGTCCAGATACAGTCGCTGGCGCGCGCGAGCGATCCGATCTACGAGGTCGGCTTTCGCCTCTTCGGATCGACGCAGCAGGAGAGGATCTGGACCCACGTCCTCTCGACTCTGGCGGAGCGCTTCGGAGTGCGCGAGCAGGTTCACCTGGATAAGGAGTGCGTGGACCGGCAGCTTCAGTGGTTCAGGGTCGGCAACCTCTGGCACAACGCGGGCCTCAGGTCCGTGATCTACACCCTTGCCGCCCGGGGCCGAGGAATTCGTGATTTGATCCGCCGTCAGGGGTAGAGTGGGAGGCCAGAATCAGGGCATGAATGGACAGGGGACATACGATGCTGTGATCGTCGGCTCGGGACCGAACGGTCTCGCCGCCGCCGTGGAGCTTGCCCGAAACGGACAGCGCGTGGCCGTGTTGGAGGCCAGGAGCACCATAGGCGGAGGCGCACGTTCCGCAGAGATCACACTTCCGGGCTTCGTCCACGACCTCGGCTCCGCGGTACACCCTCTGGGCTACGCCTCGCCATTCTTCCGCTCGCTGCCGCTCGAAGATCACGGTCTGGAATGGGTCCACCCGCACTCCCTGCTCGCCCATCCTTTCGACGGCGGGACGGCCGCGGTGCTGGAACGTTCGATCGAGGCGACGGCTTCCACGCTCGGTCCCGACTCAGATACTTACCGCCGGGTGATGGAGGCAATCTCCGCAGACGCAGGCAGGATAGCGGACTTCTTCGTCGGCAGGCCGAGCGTGCTGCGCCATCCCCTGGCGCTGGCAACGGCTGGTTTGAGATCCCTGCGCGACGCACGCAGCCTGGCCGAGAGCCTGTTCGAGACCGAGAAGGCCAGGGGACTCTTCGCCGGGAACGCGGCGCACTCGTTCCTGCCGCTTGAGCAACCGCCGAGCGCCATGTTCGGGCTGCTGCTGAGCACGCTGGGCCACGCTTTCGGCTGGCCTTTCCCGAGAGGCGGCTCGCAGAAGATCGCGGACGCCCTCGCATCCTATCTCGTGTCTCTGGGTGGTGAGGTCTATACGGGCGTACCTGTCGATTCTGTGGAAGACGTGCCGCGCACCCGCACGGTCCTCTTCGACGTGACGCCGCGCCGGCTACTCGACATCGCAGGACGACACTTCACCGAGCGTTACAGGAGCGGCCTCAAGCGCTACCGTTACGGCCCAGGTGTCTTCAAGATGGACTTCGCGCTCGACGGGCCTGTTCCATGGGAGGCCGAGGAGTGCAGACGCGCTGGCACCGTCCACCTCGGAGGCACGCTCGACGAGGTCTCGGCGGGAGAGAGCGCCGTGGCACGCGGGGAGCACCCGCAGCGGCCGTTCATCCTGCTCGCGCAGCATAGCCTCTTCGACCGGACACGCGCCCCGGAGGGCAAGCACACAGTCTGGGCCTACTGTCACGTCCCGAACGGCTCGACCTTCGACATGACGGAGAGGATCGAAGCCCAGATAGAGCGCTTCGCCCCAGGCTTCAGAGATCTCATCCTCGCCAAGAGCGTCGCAGGGCCGGCGGATCTCGAACGGTGGAACCCCAACCTCGTCGGCGGTGACATCGTCGGCGGCTACATGGACCTGAGGCAGCTCTTCACCAGGCCCATGCCCAGGCTCAACCCTTACTCGACTCCGGCCGATGGCCTCTACATCTGCTCCTCGTCCACCCCGCCGGGCGGGGGCGTGCACGGCATGTGCGGATACCTGGCAGCCAGGGTAGCCCTACGCTACCTCAAATAGCGGGGCGGGAAGGAGGGCTCGACGCTGACCCAGAACAGAGCCGTCCTGACTGCGGGGAGCCAGGAACCCTTTCATCCAAGGTTGAGCGGCCGCCGTCTCCTCGCCGCGCGCGTCTT
>DASSJP010000057.1:0-3818 GCA_035691165.1 Rubrobacter sp. | reverse complement strand
GTGCTGAGCGCCCGCATCGACCGTCTGCCTGAGAACACGAAGCACGTGGCCCAGACCGCCGCCGTCCTCGGCCGCATCTTCGCCCAACGGGCGCTGACGGCAACCTGCATGGCGGCGCCGTTGCCTGAACGCATAGTGGACGTAGTGCCGCATCTCGGCGTCCTTACCTACGAGGAGCTGGTACGCGAGCGGGTGCATGATCCCGAGCTCGAGTACATCTTCAAGCATGCCCTCACCCAGGAAGCGGCTTACGAACTGCTGCTGATCAGACGCCGCAAGGAGCTCCACCGCCGCGCGGGCGAGGCGCTCGAAAAACTATATGCGGGGCAGCGGGACGAGCTGGCATCGGCGCTGGCTTATCACTTCAAGCTAGGAGAGGATTGGCAACGCGCCGCCGACTACGCGATGCGCGCGGGCGAGCAGGCGGTCAAGGTGTACGCGATGAGCGAAGCCCTGGCGCACTACGATAATGCCTATGAGGCGCTGGAGAAGGTCCCGGACGCTTCGCCCGAACTAATATGCGATGCGATCCTCGGCTGGACCACGGCCGCGCTCAAGCTCAAGCCGTACCAGGAAGTGGTGGAGCGGCTTGAGGAAGCGGAAGAGATCGCGCGCGAACTGAACGACGAAGCGCGCCTCGCGCGGGTGTTGCACTGGATCGCCAACGCCTACATCTCCAACGGCTTCCCGACGCGCGGGATGCCGGCGTTGTTCGAGAGCTACCAGCTCGCGGAACGCCTCGGCGACGAACGGCTGACCCTGGTGGCCACTTACTGGATGACGGCGGGGATGGTCGATCGCGACCCGCGCGGAGGGCTGCAGCAGATGGATTACGTGGCCGAGGCGGCCCACAAGTACCGCAGGTACGAACTCGAAGCGCACGCCCTGTCCAAAAAGGCGATAGCCCACGCGCGGCTTGGGGAGTTCGCGGAGGCACAGGAAGCCGTGGAGCGCGCCTTCGAAGCGTCGCGCAAATCCGGCTCGGTCGTGAACGGGGCCGACGTGGCGCTCGCGTCGTCACTAGCCTATCTGGATATGGGCGACGTGCAGCGCGGGTTGGAATACAGCAGGCAGGGTACGGAGGAGGCACTCTCAGCCTATGGACTGGAATGCGGCATGTATGGTCACTACTGTACCGGCCTTGGCAACCTGCGGTCGCGCGACCTGGACGAAGCGAAGCGGGAATTCGAGTCCGCCCTCAATCTCCTCACTGACCACCTCTTCGAATTACAGGGATCACAACAGGTTGTGAACCAGGTACGCGCCGGACAGGCTATCGCCCGGTTCATGGGCGGAGACACAGGGGCGGTCAACGAAATGGAGAGTACCCTGGCCAACGCCGAGTCGGTAGGCGACGATTATACCGTCGCATTCATCGCACAGGCTCTCGGTGAGGGGTATACGCAGCTGGGAGATTTCGAGCGTGCGCAGCAATACCTCGACACGGCCCTCGACTACTACCGCCGCAACGACATGAAACCCTACCTGGCGCGTGTACTGCAATCCACAGCCCGTTTGCACGAAGTTCAGGGTCACGTTGCTGAAGCAGAACGAGATCTCGCGGAAGCCCGACGGCTGATGGAAGAACTGCCCCCGCTACCTGTTCATTCCCTCGGAAGCTCGTCACTCGCCCCTGACGAGCCTCCACCGGCCAGGTGAAGCCGGCGAACCGTCCCATGCGCCCGAAGAAAGTAGTGGACTTGGCGGGATACCCGAGTAGGACGCTATGATGCTCGACGAATTACGCAAGGTTCCCCTCTTCGCAGACCTCTCTGAAGAGGATCTGGAGCAGTTGTACAAGATGGCCGAGACGGTCTCCATCCCCGCGGGAGAACTCGTGTTGCGGGAGGGCGATCCCGGTGACTCGCTCTTCGTCGTCCTCGACGGGCAGCTTGAGGTTACCAAGCGTCAGGGCAGTCAAGACATCCTTCTCGCGGTGTACAGGCCGGGGCAATTTTTTGGCGAGATGGCACTACTGGAGAAGGCACCACGGTCTGCCTCCGTACGCACATTGCGGGAGAGCCGCTTGTTGGTAATCAGCCAGGCCGCCTTCCAAACGCTGCTCTCTTGCAGCGCTTCGGCACCGTTGAAGATCTTGCATACGGTAACCTCCAGGTTGCGCAGCACCGAATCGATGCTGATCCAGAACGAAAAGATGGCCGCTCTCGGCACGCTTGCCGCCGGCCTCGCGCACGAACTGAATAATCCGGCGGCAGCAATACGGCGTAGCGCGGCACAGCTACGTGACGCGCTGCACGAACGAGAGCGTTTGGCATCCCAGATCGTTGCTTTCGCCAACGGTCCAATCCAGAAGGAGATGCTGAGTACTCTGCAGGAAGATGCCACAAAGCACACGACTATGGTGCCTCTTTACGATCCGCTGACCCTCAGCGAGCAGGAGGATGAGCTGCAAGATTGGTTGGAGGACCATGGCGTCGGGCAGGCATGGGAACTCGCGCCGGTGCTTGTCTCCTTCGGCTGGGATAGGGATGAGTTGGATAAATTGGCCAGCCGCTTCTCTCCCATGCAGGCGCCCATCGTAGTTCGGTGGTTGGGAGCCAATTCTTCGGTTTACGGCCTGATCGAGGAAGTGGGACAGAGTGCTGAAGCCATGTCGGAGATCGTCAAGGCCGTCAAGACGTATTCGTATCTGGATCAGGCGCCGATCCAGGAAGTCGATGTGAGGGAGAGCCTGGAGAACACCCTGGTGCTCATGCGTCCCAGGATCGAATCAGGCGTGAACATCAAGCGAGATTATGCCGACGATGTGCCGCGCATCGAGGCCTACGGGTCCGAGCTCAATCAGGTCTGGACTAACATCCTCGATAACGCGATCGACGCCATACAGGCCCACGGAGAAATTACTCTGTACGCATACCCTGAAGACAACGCCGTCATAGTCGAAATCCTCGACAACGGGCCAGGGATTCCCAAGGAGATTCAGCCGCGCATCTTCGAACCCTTCTTTACCACGAAGGCTCCCGGTGCCGGTACGGGCCTGGGTCTGCATATCGCATACAACATCGTCGTCCACAAGCACCGCGGCCAGATCCAGGTCGCGTCCGAACCCGGAGAGACGCGCATTCGAGTGGTGTTGCCTGTCCGGCTCGCTAGAAGTAATGCCAGCGCAACTTAACGAGCCCGTGGACCAGCCAGGTGCACGGCGAGAGTGGAGGCACAATGGCACACGGAGCTTCTGTGGTCGCCGGCTCCTGTAGCCCGGACGGGGATGCGGACTGATGGCACAGGTGGTCAGGCAGCCCTGCGACGAGGGGATAATACGCTCGCAGGAGGCGATATCAGCGTGTACCCCGAGCGCCGCCCCGTGGGTGCTGGCGGCGACCATACTGGGATCGAGCATGGCATTCATCGACGAGACCGCCCTTCCCGTTGCGTTGCCTGCCATACAGAGCGGTCTTGGCGCGACGGCGGTGGACGCACAGTGGGTCGTGGCATCCTACACGCTCTTTCTGGCGGCCATGGTTCTGGTCGGAGGGTCTCTTGGCGACCATCTGGGGCGTCGGCGTATGTTCTCGGTCGGCGTCGCGCTGTTCGCCGTGGCCTCGGCCGCATGCGGGCTCTCGCAGAGCCCCGAGCTGCTGATCGCGGCGAGGGCACTCCAGGGGGTGGGTGCGGCCCTCCTCGTGCCGAACTCACTCGCGATCATCGGCGCCTCTTTCGAGGAGGAGCGGCGCGGCAGAGCGATAGGCACCTGGACGAGCCTCACCAGCGTGACCCTGATCCTCGGCCCGGTGCTCGGTGGTTACTTTGCCGAGAACGTCTCCTGGCGCGGAGTCTTCTTCATCAACGTCCCGCTG
>DASSJP010000056.1:0-4595 GCA_035691165.1 Rubrobacter sp. | reverse complement strand
CAGCGGATTCGAGTAGGGCCGATGCTGCCGATGGCCATACCTAGACGTCCGGCGACCTGAGCATAAGAAGGTTGCTCCGGATCCAAATAGAGTGCGGAGAGAAGGTTTTTGCAGGGCTCGCCGACCAGCAATAGACCCTGGTCTAACCACTCGCTGAGTTCCCACTGTTCCACATTTTCGGTATCCCCGCTTGCGATCGAAAGAGAGCCATCGTCCGTAACGGCATACCTGTCGATACCCTCGCGGCGGGTACGCTCCAGCAGGCGCCACGTGTGGCGGCGCGCGACGGTGGTGAGCCACGCGCCCAGCTTGCTGTCCTCGGGCATGTCCTCCATACGTTGGACCAGGATGGTGAACGTAAGCTGTGTTATGTCTGCGGCGTCATCCTTAGAGAGTCCGTACTTCCGAGGCACGGAAAACACGATTCGCTCATACTTGTGTAGTAAGCGTCGCCACGCCCCGACCTGGCCATTGCGGCAAGCCCGGATCAGGTCTCGGTCCGATGCAATCGCAGCGCGTTTATCTGTCCGGGAGCTGATCTCGACCCCCTCGCTCTCGCTTGTTACCGGGATCGAACGAGTCCTCTACGCGGACCTTTCTTTTCTGTGCGACTCAGAGTTTCCCCTGGACAAGCTTTCCTTGAGTTAGGCACGCACTATACCAGACGCGGGGATGAACGCTCTATGGGGGAGAAGACAACCGCGCCCGAACACCCACGAGTCGGCAAGAAGCGTCCGGTCCTTACCGGTGCATTAGGTCAATGGCATTGCGGGCCATCTACTTCACTGACGCTGGCGCCTACGTCGGCGTGGCCCGCGCCTAACAGAGGCTCGCTCAAAGGCCGGGCGGTACAGCGTATCTTTTCTTCTATGCCAGAAGGATCTAGCGAGCCCTCTACCACGTGGATGAGTGCCGCCTGCCCCGACACGAATGGTGTCGCCATGGAGGTACCCTCCCAGTACGCGTACCTGTTGACCGGGTAGGTACTCAGGATGCTCTCACCAGGCGCGGCGATGTCTACCCACAGCCCAAAGTTAGCAAAACCTGACCTCTTCTCCTCCGCATTCACCGACGTCACTGCCAGGAGGCCATCGTCGGGCATCGCGGTGCCGTCACCTGCCGCCGGATAAATTGGCTTCGGCGGGTCGGGTGAGGTAGTGCTCAGGTTGCCCGCGGCGGCGGCAACGACCGCGCCGTCGTCGATAGCTTCTTCGACCTTTTCCCGAAGCAGCCTGGACCGGCTTGGTGTCCCGAGGGAGAGGTTGATCACATCCGCTCCCTTGATATCGGCAAAGGATGTAGCCTCTGCGATGTGGAACACATTGCCGTTACCTTTCCTGTTCAACACCCGGAGCGGCATGATCTTCGCCTCGGGCGCCACGAGGTGCACTATGCCCGCCACGTGCGTACCGTGTCCCACCACCTCGTGCTTGCGACGCTCCTTGGTCTGGGCGAGGCGTGGCTCCGAAGGGTCTTTGTCGTCGCCCACGAAGTCGCGGCGCGCGACCCCCTCGAAGCTCGCCCTCAGCGCCGGATGATCGAGCTGCGCGCCGGTGTCAAGGACGGCGACCGTGCTCCCCCTGCCCTTGCTGATCGTTCGCGCGACGGAGAGGTTGAGGGCAGAGTCGGGGTAGGAGGAGCCTTTGGAGTAACTCTGTGAAGTCGGCTTGGCGTCGTCTGCGGGGAAAGCCCTGTGCCGGGCGCCTGCCTCGGGCGCCTCTGCGAAGAAGTTGGGCTCGGCATACTCGACGAGGGGGAGTGGGTCGTCTCCTATCTCAGTGAGCTTGTTTTCCACGCTCGAACCGTCCGTTATGTGGAGGAGGAAGATGTTTGTTCTCTTCCTATTCAGAAAGCGTTCGTCTACCCGCAGGTCGTAGCTGGCGTTTATCTGTCCTATCTGAACCCCGGAGGCCAGCTTAACGATGATCTGGCCTGGCACGAAGTCTCTCTCCATGCTACTGGCTCTTGCGTCGCTGTCGGCGCCCAAAAGCGCCAGGAAAGGCAGCGCAAGAAAGAGCGCCAATGTTATGGCCAGATGTTGTGCCGATGCCCTAGCGCCCATGATCGGTTTCCGTCGCTCTCGCCAACTACAGCTTCTTCAGTGATTCGCATTATAGTGTAAGAGCTTATTGGGAGCGTCCTCGCGGCACAATGTCCCTTCCAGCGCGCCGTGCCCATCTCGGTTACACGCAGTCAGATCTTTAGCAGAGCTCCCTGTGTCGGTTCTCACCCCGTGCAGTGCCAGACATGCCTTTCTCCGTTGAGCGTGCCGCATTTGACCCCTATGGCGAACGGGTCGCCTGCTCTGAATGCGCTTACAAGAACTATTCTCTGTGCGCTCAATCGAGCCAGAAGGTACAGCACGAGCATAACACTCAGTTGACACCCCCTATACGCTCAATCTCGTCGAAGATTCTGAAGGGAGCTTCAACCTTCTCCAGCACCGCATCCGCTCCTGCCTTAAGAGCCCGATCAGGGTTTGCTGAATCGGGAGAAGCGCTTAGAACTAACACCGAAGCGCCCGAGTTACACGCTCGCAACTCGCTGATGAGGTCGATGCCGTCTCCGTCAGGCAAAACTATGTCTAATACCACCACGTCAATCCCACGCAGCTTTTGACGGGCCTCGCCCAAAGTGCCGGCCTGGTCCACCTCCATCTGCGGGTGATGGGCCAGTAACGAGGCGAGGGCTTCACGGAACAAGGCGTGATCTTCGACAAGCAATACACGTGTCATCGCCACGCCGCCTACACCACGGACCACAAGAAGTAGAACACCACCACACATACTCCTATGGGTATCATCCCCGAGAGCCACAGCATCCCGAGCACGATCGAAACTGGTAGTTCCAGGAACGGTACGCACACCTGATCAAGCCAATTCCGCCACTCGGTTCCGTACTCGTAAGCGTGGGTTTCCTCTGTCTGGCCGTCCCTGCGTTGCCAGCCGAGCGTGCCTGTCACCGAACCGTCTGGCAGCCGCACCATGAGCGAGGCGGAGCTACGACCGACCGGGCAGTCGTGCGGAAGGCAGTAAAAGTGCTCTTCTCCGTGCATACGCATCTCATCTGTTATATGCGGATACAGGCGTCCTCTGATACACCCTCGTTGTGTAACTCGAGAACGCTTTCCCGCGCCAGCACGGGATGTTTCTATGACCCCGACACTGGCCCTCACGAACCATCCAAAGCGGGATAGTGGCCTCAATTGTAGGCGTGTTCCGATGCAAAGAACTGTTGCGAGGTCTGTCCCCAATTCCTCAAACAGATTTTCTACGCAGTTTTATGGGGTCGTCTGTAAGATGACGTTGGCTTCTATGGTTAACTGCTTCGCTCACGGAGTGGGCGCTTGGACGGGACTTTCGTCTACAATGCCACCTTATCTACTCGCGTATCGAGCGCGAATCGACTGTCGAAGCATCATCCACGGCCTCCTGACACCATCGCCCTCCCGTGCAACATGTGGTAACCCGGAGCAGAGAAAGCCGCTTGGAAATGCGGGATTCGCAAGCCTGATCGCACCCCTCATCGACCTTCACAGACGAGGTTCTAGCAAGCTCCAAACCCATGATTCAGGTCAGGAGTAAGACGACCCACGGCGTTTGTTGGAAGGCTCTCTCAATATCCACGCTGACCCTGTTGGTCTGTCCATGACTCTCGAGGACGGCTAGATCTGGGGAGGGAGGCAGGAGATACGATCCGGGTTCCGGCGATGAGGTAAGCTCGACAAGAACTTGACGTATGTTCGTTCTGAAGGTGCTTGGCTGCGACCCTCAGTCCTTATCGGTAAGGAGAGTTTCCCGATGGAAGAACCTTATCCGCAGACGGAGAATCGGGCGTTGTCGCGGGACGCCTGGAGAGAGCGTGACCTCGGCTGGCTCGATGTGCTGCTGATTATCATCATCTATCTGCTCATCTCCGTACTCGCCGGCGCGGCCGTCGGTCTGCTCGGGTTTGATCTCCTATCCATCGCCGGTCAGCTGCTCATACTGACCGTAAGCGCGGTTGCGGCGATGGCCGGTGTCGGGAGCGTTGTGCTCGCACGGGGGCATCTCAGCGCCGCCTCAGTAGGCTTGCGGAGCGTCAGTGCCAGATGGCTGCTCATCGGGGCCGGCCTGGGGCTGTTGGGTTGGTTTCTCACCCGTGGAGTAGTCCTGGCGTACTTCTGGATCACTGGAGACACCACCAACCCTCAAGCGGGACTGGTGAACGCGGCGCAGGGTACACTTGTGCAGTTCGCCCTCACACTGCTTGTTGCCGGCCTGGTAGTTCCCTTTGGGGAGGAGTTGCTGTTCCGCGGGGTACTCTATACCTGGCTCAGACGCTGGGGAGTCACAGTCGCGATGGTATTTAGCGCACTGATCTTCGGTCTCAATCATGGCATCAACGTGGTGTTCCCTGCTACGGTGGTTCTGGGGTTGCTTCTGGCTCTCGCCTACGAGCGCAGTCGTTCGATATGGCCAGGTGTTGTTGGACATGTCCTCTACAATTTTCTCGTTTTCTTGGCGGCGCGCTTGTTGCTATGAGAGCGGGACCGGGATCCTATACGGGGCTCCCTATTGGTGACGAGGCCGAGGCGCCGGGTCACAGGCAGAGGG
>DASSJP010000055.1:0-6969 GCA_035691165.1 Rubrobacter sp. | reverse complement strand
CGCGCCGGATCGTGGACTACGCGAAGTACGGCGTGCGCTCCGCGGCCAATCCCTACCTGGGCCGGCTGAACAACGTGCGTGTCCGTGCCGCCCTGCAATCCACCCTGGACGCGTTTCTCACCCGCATGGTCGAAGACGAGGCCCTGACCGGGTACGAGTTGCAGGTTTCGGCCACGCGGCCCCAGGAGATCGCCGGAGAAGTCAGCGTCGTGATGACCCTCCAGCCGACCTTCAGCATAGAGTTCATCAGGGTGGTCATGAACCTGAGCTAGCGCTGATCCGGCCTCTAAACCTCTGGAGAGGAGTGACAACTCATGCCGAACGATGTTTTTCGGGCAATAGACGCCACGCTGGTGCTCGGCGTGGAGGACACCAGCCTGCCTGAGGGGACCGTCGCCGACGCCCTGGTGTCCGAGTACGACCTCAGCAATACCGTGGGCCGTCTTCACCAGGTGACCGTCTCGGTCCTTAGCGACGTTCAGCCGTTCTACGAGATAGGACGCCGTTATCCCACCCACCTGCGCCCAGGTGTGGTGCGCGTATCAGGCAGGGCGGAGAGGGCCCACGTCAACGGAGCGTTGCTACGGCTCCTGCTCGGAGATGGGGCGGTCAGCCCGCCGGGAGCCTCCAACTTCGTCCAGCCGGCCTTCAACATCGTGGCAAGCCTCCAGGACCCCGCGCGTCCCGACCAGATGACGAAGATTACCGTGTTCGGTACGAAGTTCGACGGTTGGGACTACCACGTCGCCACGGAGGACAGCTTCGTGATGGAGCAGGTGACGTTCCAGGCGCTGCGCATAGCGTTCGAAGAGAGTTAGAGACAAACTCACCGGAGGGACTGGCTACCAGATGGCCCATGCCGACACGCAAACCGTACTAGACGTCCAGGATCTCCTGTCGGGGAGCGCAATCATCCACGACGTTAGGGTGCCCAGCGAGATCCTGACGCCGGGAGCAGAGGTGCTCGATGACGATGAGGACGGGATCGTCCGCATGAGGCCGCTGAACGTCGCGGTCCTCACGCTCGTCTCCCGCGCGTCGCGGGAGGACCCTGGCCTGATACCGCTGCTTATGATCAAAGAGTCGCTCGTCGAGCCCGTCCTCACGCTGGACCAGATCCGGACTATGCACGCCGGCCTGGTCCATTTTCTGGCCGAGAGGGTCAACTTTATATCGGGACTCGGGAGGGATGATGAAGCGCTCGAAGGAACGGCGAACTCGCCTCTTGGACAGACCCACATCTTGCTTGCCAAGCATTTCGGCTGGACACCCGAGCAGGTAAGCCAGCTTACGCCAGGACAGGTTGCCGTTTACCTCGCCGGCGTGACAAAGCTTCTACGACTGGAAGAGGAAACCGGCGGATGATACAGGACCCTATCCAGCCGCTCGCCGATATCGGACGGCGGGTGCTGCAGACCGTGCGGTATTTCGCCACGCCCCCTGCCTCCGGCCAGCCTCTAGAGTCCTACGAAACCCAGTTGCGAGACCCTGTGGTGGCCCTGTCCGGCCTCTGCGACGAGTTGCTGCGACTCGCTGCGGCCGGTGCCGCAGCAGAGCCTGAGAACATTCCCGATGCACCGGTGAGCCGTTTCGCCACCACTACGAACCCGGGCTCTGCTTTTCCCGCTTTCTCGCGCGCTGGTACGGCGACGAGAATTGCCGCAGACGGGCCCGACGAGACGGCAGATTCACCAACGGAGTACCAGGCCACAGAGCGGTCCACAACGCCGAAACAGGGCTTCAACGGCACATTTCCCTTCGAGCAGTATCCCCAGTCGATAGAAGATCCTGCCCCGGACGAACCAGGCTCCCGCGGCCTATGGGAGGAGGCAGTTCGGGAGCCTGGCGAAGCAGCACCGCGGACAGACAGCCCTGAGGCACCGCTCCGTCCGGTGACAGAGAGACGCGTACCCAGTGTGCGTGACATGCGGAATCCGGCAGGGTTGAATGGAGAGCCTTCTTCGGAGGAGGGCGGCGAAACGCGTCCTCCCACCAGGAAGGAATGGCCTGAGTTCAGGCAGACTGAAGTATCTTCGGACGCGCGAGCGTCTGAGAATCTCAGACGAGCGGAGAACGGTCAGGCACTAGGGGCCGGGGAATCCGGCGTCCCGATGCACGGCTCCCGTCTCACGGGGAGCACCGAGCGTCTGGCTGCGCTGCTCCGCTCCCACGTCGCGCAACCGGAACCCGCCACCAGAACGGCCGAAAAAGATAGCCAGGAACGCGAGGACGTCCTTCCGAGCCGGCAGGGAGACTATGAACGCGGCACCTATCGGATCGAGGATCAACCAGTACGGGCGTCTGGACGGGTCGGCATCGAGGAGATCATGGAGAGGCTTGCGGACGAGCTGGAGACCGAGTTCGTCCGCACCTACGGGAGCTCGGGGGGTTAGGCGTGGCAGTCGAGCTTGGCGGGATCGTCCTGGAGCGCCTCACCCACGTGACGACCGGCGAGCGCGCCAGGATCGTCCACCATGACGTCCCCGGGCTGAGTGGCGAGTTCGCCCAGGCGCTGGGTAGGCTCGCGGTCGAGGTCTCGCTCCGTGGCATCTTCTACGGTCCGAACGCCGTTGACGACCTGAACACGTTGCGCACAGCTTACCTGGAGCACGCGCCGGTCGACTTCTTCACAGAATCGGTTGGCGAAGGCTACTTCACACAGGTACTCATCTCGCGGCTTGAGATATCCCAGCGGGCCGGCTACCTGGACCAGTTCGACTTCATCTGCGATGTCGTCGAGTACGTGGAGCCTCCGGAACCGGTGATCGCTGATCCCTTCGCGGAGCTGGATACGGGCCTCCTGGAAGACGCCGCCGCGTTCGTGGACGACGTGCAAAACGCGCTGGAACAGGTCTCCCAGCTGGCTGATCTCCTGAGCGCGCCAGCGTTCGGGAACCCCGTCAAGTCACTGCCAGGGATAGAGAGCGGGTACGTGGATGCGGCGACCGAAGGCGCGGCCGTGCTCGCCGAGATCAGGAAGCTGTTCTGATCATGGCAGACGGGATACTGCAGCGGCTACCTGATGTCCAGTCCCTACTTGAGCGCGGCGGCGCGGCAGAGGGTCAGCTCGAAGGACTCCTTGGCACTTTCGCCACCTTCGAGCCCGGCAATCCTTCTTCCCCGGTCGCCCCCGTGGGTTCAGTGCTGGTCAACCTCGACGCGAAGCTGGACATCGACACCACAGGACTCTCCACTGACCTGTCGGCCACCATCGACGTCATAAGGAACGCCCTGCCGCCGGGCACGCTCGAGTACGTCGAGGCAATCGAGGGCGCCTACGACGAGGCCAGAGGGCTGCTGCAGGACAACGTCCTCGTCAAGGAGGTGGCCGAGGGAGGAGACCTCAAGGAGGTCGCGCTCGCCGTTATCGAGGAGGCGCTGAACCTCTTGGAGCAGCGTATCGGCCAGCTCGGGGAGAATTTGATCGACGCGGACACGCTGGACGGCATCAGGGGCGTCTTCGCGAGCATCGAGGACTTCCGGACCGACTTCGAGTCCCACAGCGACGACCTCTTGCCATTCCTCACCGAGCACCTGCTCGGCGTCAGGCCCGACCTCTTGCGTGAACCCCTGGAACACCTCGACGAAGCGTACGCCGTCCTCGCACCACTGGCCGACGAAGCTGTGAACCCGGCGCGCGAGGCCCTCGCGGGTGCGTTCGCCGGGCTTCTTGCCGCCGTGGATGGGTTCGATCCTGCACAAGCCACGGCGTACGACGAGTTGGAGGCGCAGCTCGAGGAGGTCGAGTCGGCCATCAGTGCGATGGTCGCCGTGATCACACCCATATACGGGCAAATGCAGACCATGGTGGAGAGCCACGCCTGGGACGATATCTTCTCGACCTACCGGACGCTGCTGCAGGAGATAACCTTCGATCCCCCTTTCACCGTGGATACCGTCACGGACGAGATGGCCGAGGTCCTCGAAGAGATACTGGCGCGGTTCTACATGACCTTCGGCGTCAAGGATCTCACGCAGCGTATCGAGGCCCTCAGCGCGGTCATCCACGACACTTTCGCCGCATCCCCCCTCGGCCAGTTGCGCCAGACCATCAGGGCATTCCTCGGGGACATCGAGAACGCCATCGATAGCGTCCCCACGGCGGAGATCCAGCGTACCGTCGAGGCCATGCTGGAGCGGGTGGGTGACGAGATCGAGGCACTCGGCATCACCAGGATCAAAGATGGCATCTCGAACGCGCTGAACGAGGCGAAGGAGTTCGTCACCGACAACATCAACGCCGGGCTCACCGAGGATGTGCGGGGCGCGGTGGAGCTTGTGCTTGCCAACGTCAAGAGTCTCGGTCTTGACACCCTTATCAGCGAGCTGACCGTGGCCGTGGGCAAGCTGGATACCCTGACCGGGGAGCTACAGGCGGCCCTGGAAGGGCGCATGAACGACCTGACAGACCTTCTCTCGAAGCTGGACACATTGAGCTTCGAGCCGGTCAGCGACCAGGTCATCGCGGAGATCGACGAGCTGCGTACGCGGCTCGAGGCTATAGATCCGAACTCGCTCTCCGATGCTGAGAAGCTCGCCCTCAGGGCGGCGCTCGCCCTGCTCGAGGAAATCGACCTGGAAGACCAGGTCATCTCGGGTCTCAAACATGGGTACAGGGTGGCGGAGCGTGAGATCAAGGGCCTGCTCGACGAGATCACCGCGGCGCTCGAACAACTACGGAAAACGATCGAGGGCTTCGACCCCGGACAGGTGCTCGGCCCTGTGAGTGAGGGGTTGGACGCCGCCGGGGAGGCAATAAAGAAGGTAAATGGCCAGGCGCTGGTGCGCCCGCTCCAGAAGCAGGTGGACAGCCTGGTCCAGAAGCTTGAAGAGTTCTCCCCTGGACAGCTGCTCGACCCGCTGCAGGCACCCTACGACACGATGATGGAGACGGTAAACCGCCTGGATCCCGCGCAGTGGGTCGCCCCGCTCAACGAGCTCTACGAGCAGATCGACCACTTTATCGATCTGGTAGACGTGACCCCGCTGCTCGACGAGCTCGACAGGATGCAGAGGGAGCTTCTCTCCAACGTACGCACGGCGATCATGGACGCCTTCGACTCCGTCGACCTGCCCGAGCCCTTCGCAGGCTTCTTCACAAGCATGCGCCCGTTTGTCGACAGTGTGACCGAGGCCATCTTCGGGGACCCGGACACGGAGCTGAAGCAGATCAGCACCAGGGTGAACACAGATCTCTCGTTGAGCAGTCTCGCCGAGCCGCTTGACGCCGTCTTCGACGAACTCGTCGATATGGTCGGGGAGATCCCGTCCGACGACCTGACGGAAGTGATGAACGCCGTGCGCTCGGGACTCGGGTTCGGCCTGGAGGCCCTCGACCCCGACGCGGTCATCCGTGTCTTCCGCGAGGGACAGGCCAGGCTCGCCGACCTGGATCCCAGGACGCTGCTCGCACCACAGGCGCTGCCGAAGCTCAAGCTCGCCTTCGAGATCGAGGCAGGTGCGGCGCCGCCTGACCGGCAGGAAGACGCACTCTCCGTCTCGGCGCGCTTCGACGCGGTGATCTCACTGGTTACGCCAGGGGCTGACGCGAGCCTCATACAGCCCCTGATCGAAGCCCACGACGCGTTGGCGGAGGCGCTGCGGCGCAGGATCAACGCCCTCGACGCCTCGGGCGCCGTCGAGGCGTACACCGACCTGCGGAAGAGCCTCGACGGCGTGGTGCCGCCGTTCCTGCGCAGCCCGACCCCGCTTTCGCACGACGAGATCATGGCAGGACTGAGGGCCATGCGGCCATCCGTGAAGTTCGACAGGGTAGAGGAGGTCCTCGAGCGCTTCCTCCAGGAGATAAGCCCGCTCGGGGACGCGCTCGAACCCGCCTTCAACGGCCTCTTCAAAGGCATACGCGAGGCCCTGATGTTCATCAATCCCATCGACCTGAAGGACGCCGTGGAGGACATCTACGAGGCCGTGCGCCGGAAGGTGCGCGTCCTCGACCCCGACGCGCTCGCCGACTCCATCCACGAGAACTTCTTCGACCCCCTGACCGGGGCGCTTGAGGACATCAATCCGGCGACGATCAAGGGCGAGGTCGATGAGACCTTCCGCGAGACGCTCGCCGCGGTTTCCACGACGGTCAGGAAGGTCCTGGACGATATCGCAGGGGCCCTCGAAGTACAGCTCAAGGCCATGCGCGATGAGATCCAAAAGCTCCTCGACCAGATCGAAGAGACCCTGGGAAAGACCGCGGGACGTGTGAAGGACGTCGTGAAGCGTCTGGAAGAGCTGGTTTTCGTGGAGCTGCTCGAGCGCCTGAAGCGCCTGATCGACAACCTCGGCCTGAGCTTCGACAAGGAACTGGACAGGGTCCGCAACGCCTTCGACGAGATGCTCGTCGCCATTCCACTCGGGAATTCTTCTGGCGGCGCATCAGGCGGGGTGGCTGCATGAGGAAGGACGGCGCAGTTACTTACGCACAGGCGGATCGTCCGATGCCGACCACCCTGTCCGAAGAGGCTGCGCGTCGCGTCGAGGCCTGGCTGCTGCACGACGGGCGACGGCGCGATGTGTTCGCCTCCTCGGGGCAGATTGAGGCCGTCGAGGAGACGGGAGGCGGGCGCTTCGAGTACGCCTACGACCGCCGCGGCGACCTTACACGAATCGTCGAGGCGAACGGACGGAGCACCGCATTCGAGTACGACGGTACCCGTCGCCTCGCGCGCGTGACCCATCCCGATGGGATTTCAACCGGCTACGCGTACGCGGAAGACCGCCTCGCCGGCGTTGCCGACCGCGGCGTCGTGCGGTGCTTCGAATACGACGCCGCCGGCAGGCTCACAAGGGTCAGGCACGGGAACGCCGGGGCGTCTGTCTACCGCTACGATACACAAGGGCGGGTCGTTGAGGCGAGAACGTCGTCCGTCTCGACCACGCACACCTACCACCAAGACGGCCAACCTGAGACCATCCGCCAGAGCTACGATGGCGTCGCAATAGAACTAAAGCTACAGT
>DASSJP010000054.1:0-5254 GCA_035691165.1 Rubrobacter sp. | reverse complement strand
CACCAAGAAAGCGCCAGAGCCCAAGTGCGCGACACATAGCCAGACTAACGCCAGCAGGAAGATCCGGGATCGAGCGAACCCGGGATCGATATCGACGGGATTTCATGTTTTTCACGGACCCGATTTCCCGCCACGCCATGTACGCTTATGTGTCCAGGGTTTGGTTCTGTCGCGTTCCCAGTGAATAGGCTTTAGCGTTAGGCTCCGTCGAGCCAGGTGAGGAGAAACGTCGCGTGAGGACCGCAATAGCAACCCACGAACTGCTGCCGAAGGGCTTGGTACTCGAAAGCCTCAACGTGGAGACCGAACATGTGAGCATCTGCGCGAGATCTGGCGCGAGGAGGTGCGTCTGCCCGCTCTGCGAGGTTAGGGTCCACCCGGGTGCATGGTCGCTATTCTCGCACCGTCTCCGATCTGCCCTGGCACGGGATCTGCGTGACGTTCAAGATACGCGCCCGCCGCTTCCTTTGCGACGAGAGTTCGTGCGAGCGAAAGATCTTCTGTGAGAGGCTGCCGGACGTAGCCGCCCGCGCCCGCAAGGCCGTAAGGCTGGAGGAGGCCTTGCTCGTGATCGCCCTCGAGCTCGGCGGCAGTGCGGGCGCCCTAGAACTAGGCATCGTGACCGCGCGCGACACCTTGCTCAAGAAGTAGGATCTCACGCTCCCTGGCCGAGAGCACACCCCCTGAGCCCTCCTCCGCTTCTTCGAGCATCGTGGGAGGCGTGCCCACCATTACGTTCTTGCTCTTCGGGTCTAGTATCGCGGTACGCACCGCCGCCACCAGGTGCTCTGTGGAGGCACTCTTGACGATGTAGGCACTCGCTCCGAGGTCCATCAGCTCCCTGACGTGGCGCGGGTCCTCAATCACGGTGACTATGACCACCTTGGGCGGGGGATCGGCGCTCTCGCGCATCCTACGGAGGTTCTCCCTGGCCCGAGAGATTGGCATCTGCACCTGCATCAGGACAACGTCGGGCTTCCTCAGACGGGCCAGCTCGACGGCCCCCCGTCATTGTCGGCTTGCCCGACGATCTTCATGCCACCGTAGTTGGCCAGGACGCTAGCTAGGCCCTCCCTGAACATGGTGTGGTCATCAGCCAGTAGCACCTTGATCGGATGGGCTTCACTTCTTCCTTGCATGTCCAGCCCCCGGTCGCGCCCCACTGGGAGGAGCTGATGACAAGAGGAGACCATCTTATCCCAGGGTCGTGGGCTCTTCAACGAAGTCCACGACGAGCCTATACACCCGAGGGCGTAGAACTTCGCCTCGACGGGGTTCTTGGAGGTTCGCGTGCGGGAGTGGCGCCTCTTCTCAGGAGGGCGGCATGGGCGTGGCGCGGCTCAAGGAGAGTTCCTCCTCCGAGGCCAGGATGATCGCCGAATGCGCAGACTGTACCCGCCTGAGCTCCGAGGGCGTCCACTCGTCGATCGCCTCCTCTATGGCCGCCGTCTTGACTACCAGTTTGCTGGCGTCGACCAGCGCGGTCAACCGCTTCTGCTGCTCCAGGGCCGTGTCCAAGCCGACCGGCTTCACCCAGTTAAAGGAGGCCCAAACGGTTCTACCCTCGCCGCCCTCCTCCTCGATGAGCCGTCCGAGTTGGTCTCCGCGGCTTCTGCCCAGGGGCTCTTCCTCCGCCCTCATGAGCAGCCGTCCCTCCCGCTTCAGGCGAGAGGCCTCGAGGCCGTTTTGCTCGAAGTCGGCGAGCAGTTCTCCCTCGGAGAGCTCCTCACCGGCGTAGAACTTGACCAAAACCCCGCCCCGTGCCTCCCCGACCAGGAAGAAGGCCGCGTCCAGGCGGTGGAGGATATCTATGTTCTGGGCGATGGCCAGCACGCTGTCCGGCACCCGCAAGAAGGAGTCTAGCTGCCCTGAGAGCGTCCTGGGACGCTCGCTCTCCCTCAGGAAGTCCTCCAGAACCCCCCTCCTTATGCGCCAGTGCTTGCCGACCTTCAAGCAAGACAGCTTCCCCTCCTTGCACCATCTGTAGACAGTGGTCTCCTTCACGCCGATCATCCCGGCAACGTCCGTGGCCGCCAATAGATCCGTGCTCTTGCCGTCTTGCATGCTCTCACCGTTTCCATTTTGAGAAAATGAGCTAGTTACCTCTGCTGCAACCCATTCTACATTATCCAGCCTGCCTTTGATTGGTATTAGATATTTGTTCTTTATTTTTCTTGACTTTAGTTTATTTTACTTTAATATACTGCTTGCAAGGTTACCTAGTGCCGCGTAGAACGCGGCGGATGAGAGGGGTCGCATGACCACCAGAACCACCACCGACAACACAGGGGCGTTGTCCGCTCGAAGCAGGGAGGAGAAGTTGCCGGGCACCGAAACCAAGGCGGCCTTCAAGACCACGGAGCTGATCGTCTACGTGCTGGCTGTGCTTGGCGTCTTGATCGCCTCCGCGATCGTCGACAACAGCTTCGGCGCGGATCCCGCGTGGCGCTACGTGACCTACCTTACGGTGGGCTACATGATCAGCCGAGGACTGGCCAAGTCCGGTTCGCGCAACCCGCGATCCGAAGGCGAATAAGGTCTTTCAGTGGTACCCGAGCGCGGACGCAGCCGGGGTCTTCGGACCCTGGCTCTTGCGCTTCTCTGGGAAGGGCATCGTTTATGAATGGGCAGGGAGGAGCACGGCTTTGAGTACGGGCAACGAGATGTGTCTTGCGTGGTTGGCAGATGAGCTCCAACAGCTACGCCTAAAAGGACGCACGAAGGTTGTGGGCTACCTAGAAGCGGTCTTGGAAGAGGTCGTATTCGAGACAGAGATAGTCCCCGGAGCGTACCCCCGGTGCGCGACCTACCCCACGGAAGGCGTATAGGAGATGGGAAGAGGATGCCTGTTCTGGTTGCTGGTTAGCGTGATGTTGAGCGTCAGCCTGACCGTGGTAGTCAACCTCGTCTTGTTCGTGTTGTCTGGGTAGACCCTCAGGCGGACTGGAGAGTCGGGCTACTTGCCCTGCTCCCTAACCCTTATTTCTCCTATTTCGTAACCATATTTCGTAAACCAATATTGAGAAGGCTGAAACATGATCCCTTACATGAACCTGAGAGAGCAACTGCTAAACGAGCAGGTGGACTTAGACTTTACCCGCGCCAGACGCCGCGCTGGCCTACGAGCGATCGGGGTCCGTATTCGAAGAGAGCACACCCCGAACCGATTGCTCTCCTTCGACGACGTCAGAAGACATCTCGGGGCTAACAACCGCCTCTACCGAGGTACGAAGGTCGTAGAGGTAGACGAGATCGTCGGCAGCGTGGGACGGTGGAGGGACTTCGACCGAACCTTCTTGCCAGCGAGGGCGAGCGTGGGGGAGAGGTGGAAGCGAATAGACCGGGCGTTCCAAAGGGGCGAGGACTTGCCGCCTGTCGAGCTCTTCGAGATCGGGGATGCCTACTTCGTCGTAGACGGCCACCATCGAGTCTCCGTAGCCCGCTACCACGATGTGCCAACGGTAGAAGCCGCAGTAGCCGAATTCCACCCTACGCTCCCAGCTGCGCCGGTGCCTGCGATGTCGAAGAGCATGTTAACGACCTAGACTACTTTATCCACTGAAGGTCGTAGACAGTAGATTCCGCGAGCTCACCCTGGAGGGGTTCTAGAGAGTCCTCATGGCCCCACCCGGTTAGGGTCCTCGCTCCCTAAGCGCTCGTCCTTATCCTTCGGTCCAGCTGCTCGAGGACAGTCTCTCGCTTCTTGTTCCGCTCCTCATAGTCGCGTACCACCCGAAGCTCTTCTACGGAGAGGCCGGAGATGTGCCCTGAGACCTCGTCCACATTCAGCAGGTCATACCCCTCGATAGGAAATCGGGCAGAGCGCAGCCCTTCCTGGGCGTAGGAGAGCGGGATGTTGAATAGCTGAGTGTAAGTGCTAAGCACCTCTTGGGTCATCTGCTGGAAGGCTTGCTGCTGCTCTTGAGCCTGCTGCTGGAAGGTCTTCTGCTGCTGTTGTGCCTGCTCCATCCACTGCTGAGCCGTCTGCTGACCAGGCGCCTTCGAGCTGCCAGCAACAGTCCGCGAGGTCTACGACCTGATGCTCCGCGCCCAGGAGCACCTGCACGGACCAAAAGCGCTACGCTCGCTCGGCGAGGAGACCGGCAGACCGTACCTCGTGCGGGCCGGGGCCGTGCTGGAGAGATACATAGACCGCCTAAAGTGGACGACGATGACGGACTATGAGGGTGTCGTGCAGTACGCCCTCAGGCTCCTCATGCCGGGTGGCCGGACGGCTGCCGAGATCTTCGGCCTCTACGACCACGTACTCGTAGACGAATTCCAGGACACGAACCGCAGCCAGATGGAGCTCTTGAAGAGGCTCATGACCGGCAGGAGTGTGCTCTTCTCGGGGATGCGGCAGGTGGTGGTAGGTCTCGCGGCGGCCGCGCTCACCTACGGGGTGGGTCTACTCATCGGCACCGCAATGGTCGGCTAGCTGAGGAGGAATACTGAGGTCCCTAACAACCAGCAAATAGAGGAAGTGGTGCACTATGACATAGAAACAACTAACGTAGGCGAACTCTGCAGCCCACCTTGGACGGATAGCTAGCCCCGGACACCAGTCCCGACGGCACTGTGACCATGGCCAAGGCGCCAGGGCTGGTCACCGAGAGTGTAGAATCGGCATCATAATAAGAGAGGACGTATGAGACCCGGGACACGTATACTCGTTATTGAAGACGACGACTATACAGCTCGCCTTCTGAAGTTGCAGTTGGAACACCGCGGCCTCAATGTGAGGTGCGAGCACGACGGTCCTTCTGGGCTTAAGGCGGCCTGGCGGTTCGATCCCGAGCTTATCATCCTGGATATTATGCTGCCCGGCCTCGACGGTGTGGGAGTGTTGAAGGAACTTAGGCGTAGGGGCAATCGGGTGCCGGTAATCATGCTCACGGCCCGCGATACGCCGCTCGACAAGGTTTACAGCCTCGACACTGGTGCTGACGACTACCTCACCAAGCCTTTCAGCATGGAGGAGTTGTTGGCCAGAATACGGGCTCTGCTACGGCGAGCCGGGGCCGATGAGGTGCTAAGGGTGGGTGATCTAGAGGTAAACACAGAGACCCGTGAGGTGAGACGTGGCCAGAGGAAGCTAAACCTTACACTGAGGGAGTACGAGCTCTTGGAATTCATGGCCAGGAACCCTCGCAGGGTCCTTTCGCGCGAACTCCTCCTCTCAAGGGTCTGGGGACAAGAATCCGGCGTGGAGACCAACGTGGTCGACGTCTACGTAACCTACCTGCGCAAGAAG
>DASSJP010000053.1:0-6035 GCA_035691165.1 Rubrobacter sp. | reverse complement strand
GGCTCCGGCTCTCCTGAAGTCCGAACCTCCGAGCGTTCAACCAGTCCGCAGTTGCGTGAGCAGGGTACGAGTGCCCAATAGCTAGACTAGCTCTATCGCGCTAACCAGAGCGATAGCTCCACCTCTCGACCATCATCGGAGAGTGCTACTCGGAAGACCAGTTTGGGACCGTAGTCGGTTGAGGAAGCGTAGGAACAAGTGCGTGGCACCAACTACCTGTCCCGGATCTCGAAACTTTATGTGGCTCCTACATTTCGCGGTCGCAGAATCAGAACCGTTGGCTGGAGAGAAAGGCACCATGGCTGAGATATTCACGACTTCGGATACAAGCTTCTGAGAGTGCGCGATCTGGATACTGGGATAAATAATGGCATGAGGGTGAGCCATTAGTAACTTTCGCTGCTATAGTGTTTCCTTAAGGGAAGCAAGGAGGAAAACAACGCAAGTGGTCAGCCCGCCAACAGGGACCGTCACCTTCCTGTTCACGGACATACAGGGTTCGACCACGCTCTGGGAGCGTGACGCCGAAGCCATGCAGGATGCCATCGCACGCCATGATGCCATCCTCCACCACGTAATCAGAGAGCAAGGTGGCTACGTCTTCAAGACCGTCGGAGATGCCTTCTGCTCCGCTTTCTCTACCGCTACCGATGCTCTTAAAGCCGCCCTCGAGGCCCAACGGGCGCTCTTCGCTGAGGAGTGGCGCGTCGAAGGCGGTGTGCGGGTCAGGATAGCCTTGCACACGGGTGTGGCCGAGGAGCGCGATAGCGACTACTTCGGTCCTCCCGTTAACAGGGTAGCGAGGCTCCTTCACGCTGCTCACGGAGGGCAGGTGCTGCTCTCAGCGGCTACCCACGAGATGGTGCGCGATCAACTGCCTGCGGAAGTGAGTTTCAGGGACATGGGTGAGCAGCGCCTCAAGGACCTCTTCAGGCCGGAGAGGATCTTCCAGCTTACGGCACCCGGACTGCCTTCTGAGTTCCCCCCTCTAAGGACGCTTGGGGCGAGGCTAAACAACCTTCCGCTCCAGCCCACCCCTCTCGTGGGCAGGGTGCGCGAGGTTGAGGAGGTAGTTGAGCAGATGCGCGTCGAACAGGTGCGGATGCTCACCCTCACGGGTCCCGGTGGTACGGGCAAGACCCGCCTTGCCCTGCAGAGTGCAGCCAATCTCCTGGAGGAGTTCGACGACGGGGTGTTCTTCGTCTCCCTTGCCACCATAACCGATCCGGAACTCGTGCCCTCCGCCATCGCGGAGCCTCTCGGGGTCAGGGAGAGCGCTGAGCAACCCCTGGAAGAGAGCCTGAAGACCTACATTAGAGACAAGCGCCTTCTGCTCATCATGGACAACTTCGAACATATCCTGGAGGGGGCGTCCATCGTGGGGGAGCTCGTGGGCGCCTGCCCCAGGCTCAAGGTCCTGACAACCAGCCGCATACCCCTTGGGCTCTACGGTGAGAGGGAATACCCTGTGCCTCCCCTTGCTCTGCCGGACCCCAGGGTCTTGCCTCCCGTCAAGGTACTGACCCAGTACGAGGCTGTGAAACTCTTCGTGGAGAGGGCCAGGGCCGTCAAGGAAGACTTCGAGGTCACCAACGAGAGTGCCCCTGCCGTAGCCGAGATCTGCGCCCGCCTGGACGGCTTGCCCCTTGCGATAGAGTTAGCTGCCGCGAGGATCCGCATATTGCCCCCGCAGATGCTGCTACAGAGGCTTTCCAACCGCCTGCAGTTCCTGAAGGGAGGACCGCGCGACCTTCCCGCCCGTCAGCAGACGTTGAGGGGCACGATTGACTGGAGCTACGAGCTCCTCGATGAGGAGGATAAGGCGCTCTTCGGGAGGCTCGCTGTTTTCTCTGGGGGACGCACCCTGGAGGCCATTGAGGAGATCTGCGACCCACAAGGGGATATAGACGCTCTTGAGGGGGTGGACTCGCTAGTAGAGAAGAGTCTCCTTAGGCAGGAGGAGGGGTCCGAGGGAGAATCGCGCTTCGTGATGCTAGAGACAGTCCAAGAATATGCCAGCGAGAAACTAGATGAGAGTGGGGAGTCAGAGGAGATCAAGCGAGCGCACGCCGGGTACTTCCTGGCTCTGGCAGAAGAAGCCGAGCCGGAGCTGAAGGGCCCGGATCAGCTGGAGTGGCTTGCGAGGCTCGAGGCCGAGCACGACAACATGAGGGCGGCTCTAGGGTGGGCACTACTGGGGCAGGATAACGTCGAGCTGGGACTACGGCTTGCGGGAGCGTTGTGGCTGTTCTGGTGGATGCGGGGGTACGATAGTGAGGGGAGACGCTGGTTCGAAGAGGCACTGGCGATGGACGGGCGAGCTTCGATCGAATCGAGGGCGATGGCGCTGGCCGGGGTAGGAGCGCTGGCGGCGCACCAGGGCGATCTCGACCGGGCCGAGGAGGCCTGCGAAGAGGGGATGGATCTCATCGCGCCCGAGGCAAGCGAGGCCAGGCTATACCTCCTCTTGACCCTGGGACACATAGCAATAGAAAAGGCAGACTACGACAAGGCAACTGAGGTGTTCGAAGAAAGCCTTGCGTTGAGCCAGCAAATGGGGAACGGTTGGGGGCGCGCACGTTCTCTCATGAGCCTGGCGACCGTGATTCATGAGCAGGGCGACCTCGAGCGGGCCATAAAGCTCTACGAAGAGGGCATGGATCTCTTCCGGGAGCAGGGCGATAAGCTGGGCCTCGCCCGGTGCCTGAACAACCTGGGACTCGCGCTGTACTCCAGGGGCGATCTCGGGCGGGCTGCGAAACTCACCGAAGAGGGGGTTACGCTGCTGAGGGAGCTTGGAGCGGGAGCAGACCGCGCCGTCGGGCTCTGCAACCTGGGATGGATGGCCCTGCTCCAGAAAGACCTTGGCAGGGCGGGGGATCTTTACGAGGAGAGCCTGGTCCTCGCGTGGGACAGTGGAATGAAACCGATAGTCCTCCCGACCCTGGAAGGATACGCATGTGTGGCCGGAGCAAAGGGAGAAGCGCAGCGGGCGGCACAGCTGTGGGGTGCGGCGCAGTCATTGCACGAAGCGAAGGGAATCCCCAGAGACACAGACTGGCTCGCCGAGGCTGATTCCCGCATTTCGGAGGTGCGCTCTGGCTTGGGCGAGCAAGCGTGGGAAGAGGCGTTGCGAAACGGGCGGGCGATGACGCTCGAGGAAGCCGTCGCCTACGCGATGGAGAAAGACGCGAGCAACACGTCTATCCCTCCTATCTCCTCCGAGAGACAGCCTGATTTTGCTCCATTCGATTCAACCCACGACCTCGACTAAATACAGCCAAGCACAACCGCCCACGCGGCAGCGCCACACGCAGGATCCCACAAGACCGGAGAGAACTATGTTGATGTCCGATTTCCGCCAGTAATCTCGCCTGTTGAGTGCGACAATCAGAGCGTGCTCAAGGACTTCGAACATCGCTATAGGGCAGTACATGGCCGTGACGCTCGCTTCGACGGGTGGTTTTACGTCGCTGTTACTTCGACTGGAATCTACTGCCGCCCCAGTTGTCCCGCTGTCACTCCGAAGCGTTCCAACGTGCGCTTCTATCCGACGGCTGCTGCGGCGCAGTACGCCGGTTTCCGCGCCTGCAAGCGGTGCAGGCCCGACGCCGTGCCAGGTTCGCCAGAGTGGGACGCCCGCGCCGACATCGTCGCAAGGGCGATGCGGCTGATCGCCGACGGTGTCGTGGACAGGGAGGGCGTCGCCGGTCTCGCGCGCCGTCTCAGCTACACGGAGCGCCACCTTCACCGCCTTCTCGCGGCAGAAGTCGGGGCCGGCCCGCTCGCGCTCGCCCGCGCACGGCGCGCTCACACCGCCAGGCTGCTCATAGAGACTACGGATTTGCCAATTACCGAACTCGCGTTCGCCGCGGGATTCACGAGCATCCGCCAGTTCAACGACACGATCCGTGAGGTCTTCGCCGTTACCCCAAGGGAGTTGCGCAAGGCAAGGGACCAACGCGGCGAGACTGTGCGGGGGGAGATCTCACTCCGACTGCCTTTCAGGACGCCGTTTGATGCGAATTATCTGCTGCGTTTTCTCGGCGGACGCGCGGTGCGTGGCGTCGAAGCATTCGATGGAAAGACCTACAGGCGGACGTTGCGCCTGCCGCACGGCGCCGGGATAGTGGCCCTCTCCGACGGCGGCGACCACGTCCGTTGCGTACTCAAGCTCGAGAACCTGCGAGACCTCGGTACCGCGGTGCAGCGTAGCCGCGCGCTCCTCGACCTCGACGCTGATCCGGTCGCCGTCTCCGACGTGCTCGGTGCCGATGGAATCCTCGGTGCGCTCGTGCAACGTTCGCCCGGACGACGCGTACCCCGAAGCGTGGATGGCTCGGAACTCGCCGTCCGTGCGGTACTTGGCCAGCAGGTCTCCGTGGCAGGTGCTCGCACCCTGACGGGCCGCCTGGTTGCTAGCCGAGGAGAATCATTGCCCGAGTCGCTCGCCGGCGATGACGAACTCACCCATCTCTTCCCCGAGCCTGAGGCCGTAGCCGAGGCCGCTCCGGAAGACCTGGCGGTGCCGGCGGCACGGCGCGAGTCTCTGCGTGGTCTGGCGCGTGCTCTGGCCGGAGGTGGGATCATGCTCGATCCCGGCTCAGACCGTGAGGAGGCCGAGCGGCGACTACTCGGGCTGCAAGGGATCGGGCCGTGGACGGCTTCGTACATAGCGATGCGGGCGCTCGGCGACCCCGACGCATTCCTTCCCACGGACCTCGGGGTCAGGCTGGCAATCTCCAGGCTCGCGGGCGACCGGGCGGGCGTCGTCGCCCTCGCCGAACGGTGGAGGCCCTGGCGCGCCTACGCCACGCAACATTTGTGGGCCAGCCTCGAGGACGTCAAGATCGAACATCAGACCAGGAAAAGAGAGGTGGTATTGTGAAAGCATACGTTGACGAGATAGAGTCTCCCGCGGGCCCGCTCGCGTTCGCGATAGACGAGGAAGGAGCCCTGATCCGGCTTCACTTCCTGGAGAGCGACCACGGATCGGACATGGAAGTGGATCTGGAGGACGAAGGTTACACCGTGGAAGCGGATGAGAGCAGAACCGCCAGGGTGCGGGAGGAATTGTCCGAGTACGCGGGCGGACGGCGGAAGACCTTCGACGTGCCCCTCGCTTTGGCCGGCTCTGAGTGGCAGAAGACCGTATGGCGTGAGTTGACGCGCATACCATTCGGCGAGACCAGGTCATACGGGGAGATCGCCGACTCGCTCGGACGTCCGGGCGCCGCGAGGGCGGTGGGCCGGGCCAATGCCTCCAATGTCCTGCCCCTAGTCGTGCCTTGCCACCGTGTTATCGCCGCCGACGGCACGCTCGGCGGTTTCAACGGCGGGCTGCACCTCAAGGAGCGGTTGCTGGAGCACGAGCGCCACGTACTGGCCGGAAAAGGCACCGCTTGAGCCTGGAGATGCGCCCCGAGTGTGAGATCTGCAAAGCCGCACTCGAAGATAACGGCATCGCCTTCATATGCAGCTACGAATGCACATTCTGCGCCGCGTGCACGTCCGAAATGGATCGCATCTGCCCCAATTGCGGCGGTGAACTTGTGGCGCGGCCCCGCCGTCTGCCGCAAGAGGCATAAGACGGCGCACCTCCTATCTGAAAGACATATTGTATGAAGCCAAAGGATTTCGCAGGTCTCATATTGCTCGGCGCTCTCTGGGGCGGTTCATTCCTGTTTATCCGCGTCGCCGTACCGGCGTTGGGTCCTTTCTTGCTCGTGGAGTTGCGCGTCGGTCTTGCTGCGGCGGCCTTGTTTCTGTACGCACTGGCCGCGGGCCGCATGCCCAAGATCCGGTACCGTTGGAGGTCGTTCCTCGCCCTCGGGTTCTTGAACGCTGCCGTGCCTTTCTCCCTGATCTCGACGGCCGAGATCCATCTGACCGCCTCTCTGGCCGCCATCCTGAACTCGACCACCGTGATGTTCACTGCCATAGTGGCCGCGGTCTGGATGAACGACACCCTGACTGCCAGGAAGGTGGTCGGGATAATACTCGGGATCATCGGGGTCGCCGTGCTCGTGGGGTGG
>DASSJP010000052.1:0-16264 GCA_035691165.1 Rubrobacter sp. | reverse complement strand
GCCGCCTCCACCAGCCCGAGCCAGCCCCAGGCGCGCGCCAGCATGGCCCTGTCTATGATGCCCTTCTCACGAAGGCGGGGTGGCCTGCTCATGACGCCCGGCTCGGCGGGCTCGCGGCCGAGAGCGAGGGCTGGCAGGGTCTCCGTGCCGAGGTCTATGGCCAGGATCTGCATGACCGTCAAGGGAAGCGGTATGGCCCCTCCCGAGAGCGCGTAGATCAGGAACGGCACGACCTCGGGTGTGGCGTGGGCGAAGATGTAGGTGACGAACTTGCGGATGTTGTCGTAGACGACGCGGCCCTCCTCCACGGCCGCGACTATCGAAACGAACGAATCGTCAGTCAGGACCATTGTCGCCGCCTCACGCGCCACCTCCGTGCCTGACGCTCCCATCGCCACGCCTATGTCCGCGCGCTTCAACGCTGGCGCATCGTTAACCCCGTCGCCCGTCATAGCAACCGTGTGCCCCTCCGCTCTGAGAGCATCCACAACGTGCAGCTTCGTCTCGGGGTTGCTGCGAGCCACGATCAGCTCGGGCGTGTCACGCAGGAGCGTGTCTAGCTCTGCCTGGGGCATCGAATCGATCTCCGCGCCGTAGACCACACGAGGCGAACCGCGCACGATTCCGACCCGGCGGGCCACCGCCTCAGCCGTGAGACCGTGGTCGCCCGTGACCACGATGATCCTGATGCCCGCCTTCAGGCAGCGGGAGACCGCCTCGGCGACGTCGGGGCGCGGCGGGTCCTCCAGGGCCGCGAGCCCAAGGAACGTGAGCCCAGATTCAGCGCCTTCGCGCTCTTCGTCCGGCTGTGGAGTTGAGATCTTCTTTTCCGCGAAGCCGAGGACGCGCAGTCCCTCACCGGCGTAGCGCTCGAAAGCCTGGCGGACGCTCCTGCGGTCTTCCTCCGTCAAGGGTCTGTCGGCGCCACCGACACCGCGCACGGCAGTGCAGCGCTCAAGGAGCTCCAGCGGGGCCCCCTTGACGTGGTACCAGAGGCTCCCGTCCGGCTCTTCGTCAGCGGTAGTCATCCGCTTGACCCTCGCGTCGAAGTGGTAGAGTCGCCGACGTCGCTTTTGCCGCTCCTGCTGGGCATGCTCGACGTCCTCGCCGAGGCGGGCGGCAGCAGCGAGTAGGGCGCTCTCGCTCGGATCTCCGCTGAGTATAAAACCCTCAGATGTACGTCGCAGTCCGGCGTTGGAGCATCTCACGGCGGTGCGCAGGAGGCCTGAGAACAGTTCGCCCCTTACCGATCCGTCGTCCTCTGTTTCCCTCTCCGGGTCCAGCTCCTCGCCGTCGGCCCAGAAGCGGGAGAGGATCATTCGTCCCTCCGTAAGCGTCCCCGTCTTGTCGGTGCAGATCACGTCGGTCGAGCCCAGAGACTCTACGGCGGTCAGACGTTTGAGGAGCGCCCTGCGGCGTGCCATGCGCCGTACGCCCACAGCCAGCGCCAGGGTGATCGTGGGTAGCAAGCCCTCGGGGACGTTGGCGACGAGGAGACCTATGGCGAAGAGCAACGCGTCGGCGAGCGGGAGGCCCGCCACGGCGCTCCCCACGGCGAGGAACAGCACACCAGCCCCCACGGCCACGAAGGCTATGAGGCGTGCGGCGCGGTTCACCTGCGCCTGCAGGGGGCTGACCTCAACTTGGACGCGCTGGGTCAAAGCTGCAATGCGCCCGAGTTGCGTACCCATCCCCGTCGCGTAGACGACCGCCTCTGCCTCGCCGCCGGTAACGAGCGTGCCCCCGAAGAGGAGGTCGTCGGACTCGAGAGGAGAGGGTGCCGCTCTGAAGCGCTCCGCGCCGCGTGCCACGGGCTGCGACTCGCCCGTAAGGGCTGACATGTCCACCTCGACAGAACCCTCGATCATTCGCGCGTCAGCCGAGAGCCTGTCCCCCTCAGAGATCAGGATGAGATCCCCCGGTACGAGCGTCGCAGCCTCGACCTCGACGGACCGGCCCGCGCGGCGGACGCGGGCGTGCGGCGGCAGGTACCGCTTGAGGGCTTCTGTCGCCTTCTCGGCCTGGAGTTCCTGGAAGAAGGCGAAGACGGCGTTTAGGACTATGACCGCGATGATGGCGACCGCGAGGGAGGCCGTCCCGCCTATGAAGGCCAGGGCTGCGGCCACCCAGAGCAGCAGCGCCAGCGGATGGGTGAACTGGCGTGCGAACTCCCTGAGGCGGCTGGAGCCTTGGCGGCGTTGGATCTCGTTCGGACCATGCTGCTCGAGGCGGCGGGCAGCCTCTCTCTCAGTGAGGCCCTCGAGCCGGCTTCCGAGGTGGCCGAGCAGGAGATCCAGCCTCTCCTCGGGATCCAAGACCGTGCCCTCAGTAGTCTTGGGATCCTCACCCATGCTCTGGCGCTCTCCGGAGGCAGTCAGCCCACGGGACCGCTGATCCATGCCGCATGATCAGAAGCGTTCTCCGAGGGGGGAAAGATCTATCTCGCCGTACTCGATACCGTCCTCCACCGCCGCCGCGTACTCGGCCCTGTCTGTGTCCCCCTCGCGATCGAAGCTCACTACTGCGATGATCTCTTCGGAGTGCTCGGGATCGAGCGCGACCAGAGCAAAGCGGTTCGTGCCGTCCACGTTCGTGAAGTAACCGGCTTTCCTCTCGCTGGGCTCGGGCTTGGCGCCGAAGAAGCGCAAGTAGATAGAACGCTGGCTCAAGCGATGATGGAAGCGCTGGAGGGCGGCGGCGTTGTCAGGTGCTATGGCCCGGAAGGCTACCCTTGTACCATCGAGCAGCTCGACGCTACCTGAGTCCTGCTCTGCGAGCGGGACTTCCGCTCCATCGACCAACAGCCCTTCTCTAGCCGACTCTTCCATTCTCAAACTCCTAAACTTGCGAAGCCGTCCGCAACACAGAACTCTGCACCATCGAGCGTCGACAGGTTAAGGGGTGGGCTCGATTCCTTGTCCTAGTTATCGATCTCGGCACCTCAAAGGTTAGATCGAGGAAGCGTCTCATCACTCTCTCTTGTGCCTGGCTAAGCGATAGTCCCGCGAGGCAGCAGCGTAAGCTAGCGCTCTGCGCGTACTACGAGGATGGGGCATGAGGCGTGCCTAACAACCGAGTCAGAGACGCTACCCATCAAGGCTCTCTTCAAGGGTCCGCGCCCGCGGCTTCCCATAACTATTAGCCCTACGCCCAACTTGCCTGCCAGCCCTACTATCTCCGCATCGGGGAATCCCACCCTCGCGTGGGTCCCTGCGATCTGGGCCCCGGACTCTGTCATCTTCTGTACCTGCTCTTCGAGTCTAGAGTCAGCTAGTTCCTCTGAGGCTCGCTCTAACTCGCCCGGCAGATCCGCCCTTGTAGCCTCCCAATCTGCCATTTCATAGACGTAGCTTACGGGTTCTACGTAGACTACGTGCAACTCCGAGCCAGTGCCCCTGGCCAGGTCTGCCGCAGTGGAAGAAGCCAGGTTTGCCTCCTCCGATCCATCGGTCGCCAGAAGGATCCTGGTCGGAAACACAGCCGGTTCTCCACGAACTACCATAACGGGGCAGTGGGCATGCCTCACAACAGAGTCAGAGACGCTACCCGTGAGAGTTCGCCTTACCCTACCAAAGCCCCTGCTCCCCATGACGATCAGGCCAGCACCTATCTTCTCGGCTTGGGCTATGATCTCCGCGTCAGGACGGCCCACCCCAAGGTGAGATCCTTCCACCGCTCCTCCTGAGGTCTCGATTCTGCCTACCAGCTCCTCAAGCCTCGTGCTCGCGCGCTTCTCTAGCTGCCGACGAACTTCGGGCTCGAAACTCGAAGGATCCTGGGTATCTATAGGCAAGGCCAGGATATGCACAACGTGCAACTCAGAGCCCGATTGTCGGGCCAACTCGAGTGCGGTCTCGGCGGCACGTTCGGCCTCCTTGGAACCATCTGTTGCCAGAAGGACCTTGGTCGGGAAGATGCTCATGTCGGACTTTACCTCCTCGCTCCATAATCTTTCCCACGTGACATGCAAATGATGCCACCGATCGAAGTCTGGTGCCTGTCCAGCGAACCATGAGAGGTGTGAGGAAATGTCTGGAGTAGGAGAGATGCCTTCTTAGGAGGCCGATGAAGAGCTGGCAGGAGCAGACTCTCAACCACCCCCTCGGGTACTCGTCGGGGTTCACAGCTTTATCCTGGCGGGGCTATGCAGGAAGTTTGGTGCGGACCTTGGAGGAAGCTCCTTCTAGAACGTTGAGTGGACGAGCCTGCTCTCGGAGGTTATCTCACACGCGGTGGCGTCGGTGCAGCTCCTGGGTTGATCCAGAGTACGTGCACGGCGATTAGCGCGGCGATCGCTACCACCGCCATCACCAGCAGCGGGATTACAGGGCGTTCCAAGGCAGACAGGTTACCCGAGGCATCCAGCGCTCGCAGTACACCGAAGATCCCGAGGAAGTTATGGAAAGCCATAGTCCCATATACGTCCCTCGAGACGAAGAAGAACGCGCTCGTCACCAGCCCTACCACGCTCAGGCCCAACACCACGGGGATGGTGTTGAACGGTGGACTATGAGCGAAATGGTAGATGCCGAACAGGACGCTCGCGATGAGGGCTGCGAGGATCGTAGACACCCATCTGCCGCGATCCTGCAACAGAGCTTGAGAGACACTCCCTACCACGGCCCAACAAACCAGAATCTCAGCCACCGTTCCGACCAGGACCTGAGCATAGGCGTTGATGATGACTATAGGGTTCCAAGACGGAGCGCCCTGCAAAGCGTAGAAAGCGAAGCCAAGCACCACGCCGATCGCGACAGCAACAGCCGCATGCCTAACGTCTCGGAATCCAGCCTGCTCAGTCGATATCGTTCCTGCACTCGACAGGAAGCGGATCACCAGGGCCGACCCCCCGATCCCTATCAAGATGTTGGCGACAAGTGCGTAGGAGAGCCTTGCGCCCATGGCTTCCGGTCGTAGCAAGGTGTGGATGCGGCCTTCCAGAAGGTAGGTCGCGAGAACCCACAACAGGTACAGGCCCAACGCGAGGGTGAGAGCCATCCGAGTATTCTGTACAGTGGCCGTGCTCATTCAGGACAGTGTACATGCATACCGAGCTAGAGCGCCACCTCATCACCTCAGAGCCGACTCCTTCAACACTCTGACGTCTTCTGGGCACTTCGTGAAGACCAACCGTAGAAACTACAGGTACTCTCCCATAGAGGCTCCCCTTGGAGGCAAGTGCAAATGCCACGCTTAAACCTTGTCGGTGTAGGATGAGATAGTGGTAAAGGAGATGTCTCATCGTAGCAAGAAACAACAGCAATCGCTTTAGACGGAGTAGGTTGAGGCGTTTTGTTCTGCGAGTCGTCCTTCTGTACGGGACGCTGCTGTTGGTACTCGTCGGCCAGCACCCCCACAGGGGCTTGTCGACGATGCTCTTGGGCAGCTCATCGCTTAACTCGACCGATTTGGGGTCTTGAAGAAGGCGGCGAGGCGCTCCTTGCTGCAGTAGCAGACGAGCTCTGCTCCGCGCGAGCGCTTCCGCCCTGAGCAATCTTGATCAGCCCAGTGACCAAAGCTGCTCATGACGGGCATCGTGAGCCAAGGCACAATGTGGCCAGAGGTACCGAAGAGGTAACCCTCAGGATGCTTGACGAGCGGGGAACTCAGGAGCGATAAACATGAGAAGACTTATCTTGAAGTCAATGGCCGCCGGAGGTGTGCTGGCCCTTGCCCTTGCACTGTTCGCCGACAGGCCGGGCCGGCGAAACTCAGCCCCGGACAGAACCTCCCAGGGTGACACCTTTGAAGAGATCGACGCTCATATCGAACGGCAAATGGAGCGGCTGAATATCCCGGGGGCGGCCCTCGCCGTTGTAGAGGACGACGAGATCGCGCACCTGCGCAGCTTTGGCGAGACCCGCCCTGGCGGTGAAGCGCCTACCTCCCATACACCCTTCATAATTGGCTCCCTCACCAAGTCCTTCACCGCTTTGGCAGTGATGCAGCTCGTCGAAGAAGGTAAGGTCGAGTTGGATGCTCCGGTGCAGCGCTACTTGCCCTGGTTCCGAGTCGCTGACACCCAAGCGTCCGCCCAAATCACCGTACGCCACCTGTTGAACCAGACCAGTGGTCTCCCCCAGTTATCCGGGCTGCGTCCCCTGACCGATTTCGACGACCGTCCCGACGCGAGCGAACGACAGGCGCGGGCACTATCCACACTCGAACTCGCTCGCCCGGTCGGCTCCGCGTGGGAATACTGCAAC
The DNA here is from genome assembly GCA_035691165.1 of Rubrobacter sp. GTDB lineage: Bacteria > Actinomycetota > Rubrobacteria > Rubrobacterales > Rubrobacteraceae > Rubrobacter_D. The sequence goes on along the minus strand of DASSJP010000052.1, from coordinate 10,058 downwards.
ATGAACTACAATTTGCTTGGGTTGATCGTCGAGGCCACCAGCGGTGAATCTTACGAGGACTACGTCCACAATCACATCTTCGCCCCACTGGAAATGACCCACACCTATACTTCCCACGCCGAGGCGAAACAGAACGGCATGGCGGTGGGCAGCCGCTACTGGTTTGCCGTCCCCTTCGCCGCGCCCGATATGCCTCTCCCGCGCGGTTCGCTTGCGGGCGGTGAGCTCATCTCCAGCTCTGAAGATATGGCTCGCTACCTGATCGCCCATCTGAACGAAGGCCGCTACGGCAACGCTCAGATTCTCTCAGCAGCGGGCATCGATGAGCTGCACCGCCCGGCGGTGGAAGCCAATATGACGGGCATTCCGTTCGGTCACTACGGCATGGGGTGGATCATCGAGGAAACCGACCACATAAAGATCGTCTGGCACTCCGGCACCTGTCCCGACTTCTTTTCCTACATGGCGATCCTGCCTGAGCAAAAGAAGGGCGTGGTCCTGCTCATAAATGCCAACCATTTGATGATGGACAAGACGACCTTTACCGAGGTTGGTGTAGGCGTGGCCAAGCTGCTCGCCGGCGAACGGTTCGTCCCGAACCGGTTTGGCGCCGTTCCCTGGATACTTCGAAGCCTGCCACTCATCCCGGCCCTCCAGGTCGTTGGCGTCGCCGCCACGCTTAGAAGGTTAGCCCGCTGGCACCAGGATCCCAACAGCCACCCGCTCAGTGGAATAAAGTGGGGGCGCTATATACTGCTTCCACTAATCCCCGACCTGCTCGTTTCCTTGCCCCTTCTTGGCTCACTGTGGACGGGCACCCTCGACGTGCCCCTTCTTGGCATGCTGGGCAGGGGCACCCTCGACGTTATGTTGCTCTTCATGCCTGACGTATCGTGGATAGCCTTGGTCTGCGGCAGCTTTGCCCTGGCGTGGATGGTCCTACGCACCGGGTTGGTCCTCTGGACGCTTCGAAAGCGCTCAGTGGCTTGATCCTTCATTCACAAGAGGCGCTTTCGCAGGAAGTTCGTAGCCCCGATCCCGTACATCCCCGCCTACCCATGCCGTGAATCCTGACAGCAGCTCGAGAGCGGCTGAGGCTCGTGTACGACGGGAAGTCAGCACCTGAACAGCATCGGCACCATCGACGAGCTGGGTGGCCACTGAGAGAATCACTCTAAGCCCTCAGACCCGCCGTACGAAGCCATCTTCCTCCTGTTCTACCGCCGGTACGGAGGTATGTTCATCCCGGACCAATTGCCCCCTCGGCGGCGAGAACTTTCCGGAGCACCTTGCCGAGGTTCGACACGGGCAGAATCTCGCGGATCTCGACCGCAACTGGGACTTTGAAATTCGCGAGCGCTCGTGTGCAATGGTCGCGAAGCTCGTCGGGAGTAGCGCTCTTCCCGGGCATGAGCTGGACGAACGCCTTCACAACCTTGCCATGGGTCAGATCCGGGATGCCGATCGCCATCGCGTACAGAACGCTTGGATGTGCGTAGAGAATTTCCTCGACCTCGCGCGGGAAGACCTTGAGGCCGTTAACGATGATCATCTCCTGCTTGCGATCGATGAACGTGAGATAGTCATCGTTGTCCATGCGACCAATGTCTCCGGTGTAGAGCCACCCGCCACGCAGCGCCTTCGCGCTCTCCTCCGGCCATCCCCAATAACCGCTCATGAGATTAGGTCCGCGGACACAGACCTCGCCAACGGCGCCATAGCCCAGCACGCGCGATGGCTCGTCAAGGTCACAGATCCGGCACTCGACATCGGGGAGGGGTAGTCCGACGGTGCCGATGCGGCGCTCCCCGAAGAGCGGGTTTGCATGCGTGACGGGCGACGCCTCCGTCAGGCCATAGCCCTCTACGACGACGCCCGAGAGCCGCTCGAACGCGTCGGCCACTTCACGGGGTAGCGGCGCCGAACCGGAGAGACAGGCGTGTATCGAGGAGAGGTCGCCCTTCATTCTGCGGCGGATCGCGTCAGTGAGAGTGACATACACGCGCCGGGGAGAAGTTGTTGGGCGCTTCTTGGCAATGATCTTGAGCATGTCCTCGAGCCCGAACTGGGGCACGAGGGTCAGCTTCGCGGCGAGCACCACGCCCATGTGGAGGGCGACCGTAGGCCCGTAAACGTGGAAGAAGGACATGAGCGCGAGGATGTTCTCTTGGCCGACCTCCGACTTCTGGAACCACGCGCGCGTCTGAAAAGCGTTCGCCAGGAGCGCGCGATGTGTGAGCACCGGCGCCTTGGGCACCCCCGTGGTGCCTCCCGTATACTGGAGCACCGCCGGTTCGTTCGGAAGTGGAGGTCGCGAAAGCGCAGTGCTCCGTAGGGCAGCTTCTGGCGATGCCCGCCCGGTCGTTCCTTGAATAGCGTGAAGAGCACCGCTGTGAGCGAAGGCATGAATTCCTTGATGTTCGTGACGATCAGCTGCTGGACCGCGCCCTCATCGCGCGCAGCGCGCGCCGAAGAAGCTCGTGCAGACGTGGTGCGGATACCGCGCGGCTGACTCACGCAGCAGCGTATCGAGCGTGGTGTTTGGGTACGAAAGCGACTCGCGAACGCCCGGCTCGTAGAAGGCAAGCCAGGGACGGGCCGCGCGATCGCTTTCGGGGAGAGCACGCGGCTTCGCCACACAGCGTGGCTCGATGTCTATAGGCACAGGCTGCGATGGCGGCCTGGGAAACACTCGCATCGGGCCTCATTCACGTCACTGCGCGCGCGTGATGACAATCGACCGACGTGCCACCCGTCGAAGCGGCAAGCGCGTTCAACTCGGCTCGCACGCTCGCTGCGAGGACATCGATGTCGGGGTACGCGTCTTGGTCGGCGACGACGCCTATGTTGTAAGTTCCGGCGTAGGAGAGCGCACCGACGCCGAGGGCCACGTTGCCGATGAGGTTCAGCAGCGGGAACACCTCGATCAGCCGCGCTCCGGCAAAGTAGAGCGGCCGCTCGGGACCGGGGAGGTTGGCGCTCTCCACGTTCACCCGTTGGCGGATTATGGCCTTCAGCATCAGCCGCGAGGCAATGCGGCTGCGGAACATTGCCCCTAGGGAAGTGCGACTCCTCGCCTTCCGTTTGGCGGTCTCCGCGGCGATCTGTTGGAGCCGCAGACCAGGATCGGACACGCCGAGGCGGAGGGGAACGACCATCTGTGAGATCAGGTTTCCCTTCAGCGCACCGCGTTGCCATCGGCGTAGCGAGACCGGTACATAGATGCGGACCGTGAGGTCCTCGACCCGTTCTCCACGGCTCCTCAGGAGTCCGCGTAGGCCGCCAGCGGTGACTGCCAGGAGGACATCATTCACCGTCGCGTCGTAGGAATGCGCAATCTCCTTGACCAGATCGATGCTGCTTCGGACGAGAGCGAGGTTTCGGCCAGGACCTACCATCCGGTCGAGGCTTGTCTTCTGCGCTGGCTCCCCCGCGAGGAGTTCGCGCGTCGCGGGCAACGCTGCGAGCATCTGCCGCAGCGTGCCCCTAGGTCGCGCGACCGGCTCCAACGCAGCGGGGATCGCCTTGAGGTGACGCAGCAAGTTGTCTGCGAGGAGCTCGCGCGCTGGCGGCAAAGGCGCGGGCGTCCACGGCTGTGCTTGGGCAATGGTCGCATCCGGAACACTGTCGAGGAACGCGCCGACCGTCGTCATCGCCGCCATGCCGTCCGCGAGGGCGTGGTGCATCCTCACGTACAGGCCGATCCGTCGCTCCGGGAGCCCCGTCATGAACCACATCTCCCAGAGGGGCCGTGACGCATCAAGCCGCTGCCGTCGCAGACGCTCGGTCGCGAGCAGAAGCTCGGCTTCGCTGGCGGGGGTCGCGAGCGGAAGAACGCGCACGTGTTCGCTGAGATAGAAATGAGGGGCATCCACCCACGCGGGTCCACCGAGTCCTCGGCGCGGTGCGTAGATGAGTTGCCGGAAGCGGGGTACGAGATGCAGCCTGGATTGCACGGCCGCGCGGGCGGCCTCGATCCGGAAGCGACCGGCGGGGTCGAACAGATTACGCCCGTCTAGGAGGGCGAGCGCACCGATGTCCTGTGGCCAGATCTCATCGCCTCGCAGCATCAGTTGGTCTTCCGCGGTCAGTCTCTCAATCGACATGTTCGTCTCCTCTCACGGCTACCTGGGATCGATTGGCGTGATGATGCCGACCCTGTCCTCAAGCGCCGCGGCGGCATCGAGGCACAGATCCTCGCGGTAACGAGGGCCGATCACCTGCACCGCCTGCGGGAGACCGTCCCCGATGCCCACGGGAAGCGCGACGGCTGGCAGTCCGAGCGCGTTGACGGCCATGGCCATGCGCATGCCGCGAACGGTATCGGCCACTTCGGCGGTGGTCCGATCCTTGCCCACCTCGAAGGGGACATCGGTGAAGATCGGGGCGACGATTAGCGGGTGCTCTTCCTGGAACTCACCCCAAGCCCGCAGCAAGGACTGCCGAACCGCGAAAGCCTGCATGGCCGTCGTCGGGTCCGTATCTCCGGCCACCTCGAATAGCGCCGACACCCACCGCTTGGTGTAGCCCCGGAGCGGCGGCGCGTACATCTGCCATCCCGCGCGGAAGTCGGGAGGGTAGAGCATGTCCAGCAGGGTCTTCGCCGCCACATCTATCGACGGCGGCTCGACCTCCTCGACGGCATAGCCCGCATCCTCCAGCGCGCTGGCCGCCTTCCGAACACCGTCCTGCACCTGTTTCGCGGTGCCCTGGTTGGCCGGGTCGACGACGAGGGCGACGCGGACGGGCTTGGCGGGTTCGGGGCCGCGAAGTGGTGCCGGCACCGTCCAGGGGTCCCGCCAACTGGGCCCTGCCATCACCTCGAAGGCGGCTCGCAGGTCGGCGACTCGGCGCGCTAGCGGACCCTCGACGCCAGTCATCTGGAGGCCGATCGGAGGATCCGCAAATAGCTCGCGCGGCTCGATGGTGCTGGCGTGTGGTATGCGGCCCAGGGTGGGCTTCAGCGAGCTGATACCGCAGCATTGGGCCGGCCAGCGAAGCGATCCGAGCGTATCGTTCCCGAGCCCCAACGGACTCATGCCGGTCGCGAGCGCCGCCGCCTCGCCGCCACTGGAGGCGCCGGGGGTCCTTGACCTCTCCCACGGGTTCACGGTCGCCCCCCAGAGCTCGCTGTCGGTGTGCCAGCTAATCGCCATATCGGGCATGTTGGTACGGCCGATGGGGATCGCCCCAGCGGCCTTCATGCGCGAGACGTCGGGTGCGTCCAGAGCCGGATAGGCTGCTGCAAGCGCCTTCACTCCGTTCGTGGTTGGCGTGCCGCCGAGGTCGATGTTCGCCTTGATCGTAAACGGGACGCCGTGGAACGGCGGCAGATTCGCACCAGCCGCGACCGCACGGTCTGCCGCCTTCGCGGCTTCGAGGGCCTGCTCGCCCAGGACGACCGTGACGGCATTGATGTAGGGGTTCACCTCCTCGATCCGCCGCAAGTGGGCCTCGATGACCTCTTGACTGGAGGCTTGCCTGGATCTGATTACCTCGGCCAGGTACGTGGCGCTCATGCGCCAGAGGTCGGGGATCGTGACGCTCATGTCTATACACCTCCTTGTGTCGCCTCGGACGTCACCATCAGCACCTCAGACGGCCAAGCTCTGCAGTTCATCGAGGAGACAGGCCGATTCGATCAGATCTTTCAGCCGCTGGGTGAATCGCACGGCCACCGCACCGTCGACGATGTCATGATCCACGGTCAAGGTCAGGCAGAGATACTCCCGGACCTCGATCTTCCCGTCTACCACCCCAGGTTTCGTGTCGATGCTGCCCACTACGAGGGAGGCGGTGTACATAGATGGACTGATACCCCAGCCTCGACCGTTGCCGAACATCCCCGGATTCGTCAACATCGTCGTGCCGGTAATCCTCTTCCTCCGCCTTGGATTGCTCAACAGTCTTGCCACGACGAACCGTCTGATTAAAGCAGGCACTAGCAGCCAGGGGCCGGACCAGCGAATTGCTCGAGAGTGAGGTTCCGCTCTCGTCCGGGCCGCCTTGATCTCTTGATCGATCTCCAGGCAGTTCTTATGGTTGGCGCCCCGAATGATGAACGGCAACGGAATCTTCTCTCTATCCAGCTCGCGCTCGACCATAACGGTCACGTCGACGTCCTCGAAGATCACGAGCTTCCCTCGCCCTTTCCGGTACGCGTGCAGGAGCTTGTACTCGTCGACGGCGTGGGCGAAGCACGCGGTGAGGAAGGTCGTGAGCGAGATATGCTCGCCGGTCCGCGTCCGGTACTCCCGAATGGCCCGGCGGGTCTCGGTGACGTCAGCCTCCAGCAGGATGTACACCGTGTGCTGCCGGTGCATGAGTTCCAGCCAATCAACCTGGTTTCGCCTGGCACGTGAAAGTGGCACGACCTGGTCCATCATGACCTCGCAACCGGTGATCGTCGTTCTACCCGGTACCTGGTGCCGTCGAGCGTCTGCCCCGTCATGGTCAGATCGACGAGCCTGACGAGCAGGTGAGCCATGAGGCCTCGCCCCAGGCTAGGTTGAAAGATCCAGCATGCTCGGGTCACCATCCAGGTTTTGTGTTCGTTGCTGATGACAGTCACGTTCATGGCCGACTCCTTTGGTCGGGGTGGGTAGATCACGTCATGAGCGCCAGAAAGCGCTCCTCATAGTAGAGTGCGGCCTGTGCTGCAGGTGACCAGCGCGGCAAAACGAGGTCGAATCCGTGCTCGGCATGGGGGAAGACGATGTTCACGGCCGGGACACCGGCGGCCACCAGCTGCTCAAACAGGAGATTGGTCGCAGTCACCGGGGCGATCACATCGTCCTTACCCTGGATAAGCAACGTCGGTGGACAGCCCGGCTGCACATGGGTAGTCGGTGAGAAGAGCGCATAGAGATCAGGGACGGTTTCCGGCCTGCCCCCAAGCAACGGCTCCATTGCTCCTCCTCCGGCTCCGGTCTTCCCCAGACCCAGCCGTTCATACGAAGTCCCGAGTATGCCTCTAATCAGGGGGCCGGGAGGACGAGCCTCCGGCGCCTGGCCGGGGTGGTCCCATGTATCCTGCCGCGTGTGGTCATAGTAGGCCCGTAAATCCGTCGGGCCGTAGCAGGAGATGACCGCTCGTACACTCAGATCGGTTTGGCTCGCATCGTCTGGTGTCAGCGCACCGTCCCTCGGTGTGTACGCAGCCAGCAGGGCGAGATGACCTCCGGCTGATCCGCCAGCCACCACGACCCGCTCCGGGTTGACCCCGTACGCCGGCCCCTGCGACTTCATCCAGGCGATGGCCCGCTTGGCATCGGCCACCATGCCCAGCATATCCGTCTCGGGATACAGCCTATAGGCCACGTCCATTACTACATGCCCCTGCGCGGCCAGGTGGCGAAAGAACGAACGCGTAAAGAAATCCTTGTCCAGCAGGGACCAGGTACCGCCGTGCAAATACACAAGAGCCAGCCCAGACGGGGCCACGCCACGAGGCGGTTGCCAGAGGTCACAGAGCAAGCGACGGTCGGCGTCGGGAAGGGTCCAGAAGGGCACATCGCGCTGCCACCGTGGCTCGGGTGCCGCGGGCAGATGCCAGGTCCAGCGGCGCTGCAGCATCCCGGTCTGGCGCTCGGGCGCGATAGATAGCTCCCACGCTACGCCAAACGCCTGCGCAAAGCCGGGGTGCGGGGCCGTCACCCGCCGCACATCACGGACTGCCGTCACGGCGCCAAGCAGTGCACTGAGCATAGCCACAGGCGACCGCGCCAGCAGAGCGAGGGCCGCTGCCACCGTCGCGCTGAGGGCTATCAAAGGCGTCACGGCCTCGGCGAGCAATCGGAGTATCCACAGGCTACCCCGCAGCGGGTTCATGGGGGCTCTGATCCGTACGTACAGTAGGCAACTCGCTGCCACTGACAGGAAAGCGAGCAGGCGGGCGATGGTCTTCATCACCTATTCCTCCTCATCCGACGCCGGGAGTCATCAGGAACGCTCTCGCGCTACGCGCCTGACGACGCCCGCTGTGGCGGCGACCGCAAGCGCACCAGCCGCGCCGGTCGCCCACGACCTCGGGTTCCTCGACGCGGGTCGCTTCTCGGCGGAGAGCAGGATCCCGTCGAGGTGGACTCCCGTCGCTGCCCCGGCAGCGTCGCGGCTGAACACGACCCTGGCGGTGCCGATGCCGTACCGTGAGAGGTCGATCCGGAAGACGTAGGCGTCGTCCGGGTCGTCGGGATGCAGCCGCAAGCCCCGGTACAGCGCGGGTATGGGGCTCAGGGTCCGCAACGTGAGCTGGCCGCGGCGGACGATGACCTCGACTCCGGCACCGAGCATCGACCACGCCTGCATGTCGGTCCGCTGGAATCGAGGGCGGTACCAGCCGCACAGGTCGCCCCAGATCTCCGGGCATTGCGGGACGTCGGTGCGGATGCCGTCGCTTGGGGTGCCGATCAGGTCTCCGAGCAGTCGTTCTGTCTCACCCACCAGCCAGGTCGCAGCGAAAGCGTTGCCGGCCCCATTGCTGAAGGCGATAACGCCGACGCCGTCGCTCGGCGCCAGGAAGATCTGCGAGTTGAACCCGGCCACCACGCCCTGGTGCTCCACGGCGGGATGCCCGCCCAGATCGACCCGCCAGAACCCGAGGCCCATACCCGGTATCCGCCGATCTGGTTGGTAGTGCGGTTCGAACATCATCGCGAGCGTCTCGGGTTTGAGGATCGCGCCATGCTCTCCCGAGCCACCGCCGAGGAGCGCGGCCACGTATCGGGCCATGTCCCTCGGGGTGGAGTAGATCGCGCCCGCCGCTGCGGTCACCCCCTGGCGATCAGACACCGCCCTGGCGCCCTTCGATCCCAGCGTGTATCCGGTCGCGAGGTGCGCCTGAACCCGTTCGGATCTGAGCAGGTCGCTTTCGTCCATCCCGAGAGGCTCGAAGATGTGCTCGCGCAGGTAGCGGTGCAGGGGCTGCCCGCTGACGTCCTCGACGATCTGTCCGAGTGTGGCGAACCCGTGGTCGGTGTAGGTCCAGACCGTGCCCGGCTCGACCGCCAGCCGTAGACTGCCGCGGTAGTACTCCGCAAGAGTCGGCAGGCGCTTGTCGAGCGGGAAGGTCTCCGCGAACCAGCCGCTGTTGACCATGCGCAACGGGTGGACCCATTCGGGCACGCCGGCCGTGTGGGTCAGCAGGTGCCGCACCGTTGCAGGACGCCAGCTCTCCTTCGCGGGCATCAGCATGTAGGAGCGCAGGTAGTCGTTGGCGGGGGCGTCGAGGTCGAGCAACCTCTGTTCCCACAGCTGCATCACGGCGATAGCGGTGAGTGTCTTGGAGATCGAGCCGATCCGAAAGACCGTGTCCTCGGTGATGGGTGTGCCTGACTCGAGGTCGGCAATCCCGTGTCCGTAGAAAGACTCGAGCGATCCGTCGCGGACCACACCGACGGCCAGACCTACCGCGGGCCAGCGGTTGAGGATCCCGTCGACTCTGGCTTTCATCTCGTTCTGATCGAGCGGGGGAATAGCCACCTCTTGGCGCTCGCCCTCGTGGATGTATGCGTCGCCAACGCTGCCGCGCACCTCAGACTGAGGCGTCTTCCCATCGGGCGTCATTTCGACACCTCCTACGTGCCAGCAATTCCTTCAGTGTCAGTGTGCTACAAGGATGGCGGTCTTCCATGACACACATTGAGCAACCTCCTGATCAGTATTGATCAGGAACGAAAACGACGAAAAGGAGCGGGAGTCCAAGGCATCGAATTTCGCCCATCGCCTGCTCACATTGAGACGCACCCTCGACGAACAACCCGAGGGTGGCTGAGGGCCGGCTCGTGAGGAGGATGACGACCTGAACGCATCTTTGAGCCCTACAGATCGCCGCCGACCGTTGCCTACTGGCGTGGGCTATAAGCGTTACAGAGCAGTACGATCTTTCCTGTGACAGTCCCACTTCCGAGCAACTCGTGGGCGCGGGCAACCTCATCCAGCCGGATCCGTTCTGCGATGATCGGCTTGAACTTGCCCTGCCGAAGCAACTCTAAGAGCGCGCTCAAATCCTCTCGATACCACGCAGGTCTGAACCTCTTGAGCCACTGGATGCTGTAGGT
>DASSJP010000051.1:0-5576 GCA_035691165.1 Rubrobacter sp. | reverse complement strand
CCGACCTCCTGCCCCTGCTCCACAGGAGCTCCTACGACGTGAAGCGCGAGGATCTCAGGGTGCCGGTCGAGGAGGAGGAGATGGTCCTCTACGGCTTCAGGCAGCAGGCTTCCCAGGTGGCTGTCGGGGTCGAGGCTATCGTGGACCGGGGCCTTAAGGAGGGGACGAACCTCGTCGTCGAGGGCGTGCACCTCGTGCCCGAGATCATCCTCCACCGCTACCGCGACCACCCGAACGTGTGTACGCTCGTGGTCTACCTCTCGGACGAGCACGTGCATCGCTCACGCTTCTATCTGAGGGCGCTGGGTACGGCGATGCGCCGTCCTGCCGAGGAGTACATCTCATATTTCAAGGAGATACGCCAGATCCACGACTACATAGTCGAGAGTTCGACCAGGGCCGGTGTCCAGGCGGTCGAGAACCTCTCGATAGAGAACACCTCAGACGAGGTCGTGGAGATCGTGGCCAACCGGGTCTCGGGTATAGCCGACAGGGCCGGACGTCGAGCCTCGGCGATGCTCCTGGATGGAAGCACGCCACGCCACGGGGTTCCCATCACCCGCGCGAAAAGCGGTTAGAATATCCCGAGAGGCCCAGAAGGAGACAATGGACAAGCAGCGATTGAGAACCTTCGTGCTCGGTGGCGCGGTGGGGGCCCTTGTGGGCATACTCCTGGCTCCCCGCAGCGGTCGTGAGCTTCGAGGCTCCCTAGCCAACAGGGCTGGGGAGGCCCGCGAGCGGGGGCGCGAAACCTATTTCGAGGCTCAAGAGCAGATGAGAGAGCGTCTGGCCGAGGTGCGCGAAGGGTCGCGCCAGCAACCCGACATCGTGGACCCTGGCGAACCCGCCGCAAAAGAGACGACGACAGGGACGCGGCGGCCCTATCTCAGGGATGTCTCACGCGACGAGGTGGCGGCCGAAGAGACGCCCGGCCCGGACGCCGAAAGATCCGAGGAGCTCCGCCGGAAGGTGAGGGAGACCAGGGAGCGGTTGCGGGGGCGGAAGGACCAGGGTCAGGAGCGATGAGACCAACGTCTTTCGTACCCATGATCGGGGAGATCTCGGCAGGGGACGCCGGCGGGGTGCCTGGCCTTGAGGCTGTGATCTCCTACTGGACCGACGAGACGTGTTCGGCGGAGGACTGGTTCCGAGAGCTGAATAGCTCGTGGGGAACAGCGGGTTTCGTCGTGCGGCGCGGTGATGAGGTTCAGGGTTTCGTGGTCTACGGGCCGCCCGAGCATCTTGCGCGCGCGGCGAGTTATCCTCTGGGGCCGATCGATGATGAGGCCGTCCTTCTGGCTTACGCCGGGGGGGACGCACGCACGCGCAGGCGCCTGTTGGTGAGGATGCTCAGGGATCTCAGGCAGCGGGGTGTCGGGAGGGTGGAGGCGATCGCCAGCGACCGTGGGGTCTCCCACCACGTGCCCACGTCGTTCCTCCTGGAGAGTGGCTGGCGGCCAGTGCGCCGCGCCTCCTACAGGATGAGCTACTACACGCTCGCGCACATCGACCTGAAGAGCGCCGTCGAAGTGGGAGAACTGGCGAGGGCGCTGGTTGGGCGGGTGAAGATACCCGGCCTCAAAGCACCACCGGTGCCGGGTGCCCTGGTCCGCTCGACGGGCGAGCAAAGGGGCCGGTAGAGGCTCAGGGCGGCAGTATCGCCGTGCGAACCGCCGAGATTCCCTCGGGCGTGGTGGCTCTTATCTCAAGGATCTTGCGCGAGGGTTCAGGGACGGCGGCGGTCGGTCTAGCGACGGGCTGCCCTAGTGTCGAAAGGTCGAACTCGAAGTGCACGGTGGCTGCCTCACCTGGAGGGAGCTTCTCCACCGTCTGGCGGTAGTAGAGGGAGTCGGGGAGGGAGGTGTTCTCGGAGGAGACACCCAGGGTTACGTTCACGTCGGACAGTTGCCTGCTGCCCTCGTTGTTTACAGTCAGGTCGAGGCTCTGGTTGGGGAGCGGACTTAGCGATGCCAGCTGGCCTTCGTCCAGGCTCAGATCGAGCGCGGGCCTGGAGCCTCCTGATGACGAATCGGGCGTCAGGCTCTTGTCGGAGGGGGCGCTGGCAAGGTTCGCCAGGAGCAAGAAGGCTCCCGCCGTGAAGAAGAAGGCGAGTGCCGCGCCGGAGATCCAGAGTACTATCCCCTTCACTGCGGGGTCCCTCCGACCGGCACCTCGTACAGGTTGTAGAAGTCTCTCAAGAGCCTATCGGCGGGCTCCGCACGCACTTCAGGTTCAGTCGAAGGGGTGCCGCGGGCGACGATCGCGACGCTTCTTCCGCCGGGGGACCATGCCAGGTCGTCAGGCCCGGTCTTTATCTCCATGTCTTCGTTGGTCGTTACAGCCTTGAGGTCCTTCGCGACGAGGTCGAGCACGTACAGGTTGGGCGGCGCCTGCGGGTTGAGTCGGCCGATGACGGCCAACTGCTCGCCGTCGGGTGAGACGCGGATGCTCGCGGCCACGAAGTCCTCTCCAACGCCCGGCGCGGGCTCGGGTGCGCCGCCCTCAGCCGGCACGCGATAGAGAAAATAGAGCGGCTCCGAGCCGTCGGCGTCCATTGGCGTATTTTTCTTCCCTGCTACGAAGTAGATGCCCTGCTCCGTCCACTGCGGCGTACCCAGGATCTCCTGGTTGCCGTGCAGCCGCGTTATCTCTAGTCCTTTCCCTTTCCGAAGGTCGAAGACGCGCAGCTCGGAGGTCTCGAGGTCTCCGGGAGGACGCACCGCCAGGACGACCTGGTCACCATCCGGTGAAGGGGAAAGGGCCGTGACGTGACCCTGGATGGGGGTAGTGTAGAGCCTGTAGACTTCTCCGCTGTCGTCCGTCAGCATGAGCCCGCTCTCGTATGCCCTGTTCTCGAGGGCGCAGATCAAACCCTCCCTATCGGGGGTCATCGCAAGGACCCCATTGGCGACTTTCTCCAGCCCCAGCGAGTTCTTCCCAGCACGCGCCCGGTATACGGAGCTCGATGTCTCTTCCGAGGGGGTCTTCGAGCCGGGGGCGGCACCGAGCATCGTCAGGGTGTCGTCCGAGATCCACTCGGTATCTTCAGCGACGAAGTCCCTGGTGGTCCAGCGTCTCAGGTCCTCCGAGCCCGCAGGCTTGTCCACCACGTAACCGTCTATGGTAAACGCGATTCTGTCACCCTCCGGGCTCCAGCTCGGCGAGCCTTTGTATCCAGGGCCTGAGCTGAGGGCCCTCGTCCCTGGGCCGAGTCCGGGGTCAACTTTGCTCGCCGCAGGGGCAAGGGGAGCGATGGAGACCTCCTCATGTGGATGGGCGCACCCAACAGTCGCGAAGGCCGCCGCTATGAGGAGAGCCGTCGTCCTAGAGAGCATGGCTTACGGAGCGGGAGAGGAACGCCTTCGGCAGCGTGACCTTGAAGACGGAGCCAACACCGACCTCGCTCTCGACTGTGATGCTGCCGCCGTGCATCTCGACTATCTGTTTGCTTATGGCGAGTCCAAGCCCGCTTCCCCCTGTCGCGCGGGAGCGGTCCTTGTCAACCCTGTAGAATCGCTCGAACAGCTGGTTCAGGTCTTCCTCGGGTATGCCCAGGCCCGTGTCGCAGATGCGCACGGTCAGCGACGAGACGTCCTCCACTATCTCGACGTCCACCCTGGCGCCGGCGTCGGAGTACTTGATCGCGTTGTCAAGCAGATTGAGGAAGACCTGGTAGAGCTTCTGGACGTCGCAGATGCAACGGTGCTCGCCGGCCCCGACGAAGTAGATTCCGATACCGAACCTCTGGGCCTTGGTCTCCACTGACTCTATGGCGGTCTGCACGACTGTATCCAGGTTCGCCGGCCCGACCTCGAGCTGGTACTGCCAGGAATCCATCTGGGCGAGGGTCATGAGCTCCTCGACCATCCCCCGTATGCGCTTGAGCTCCTGATCTGCCAGCTCGAGCGCCCTGTGCTCCAGCGGGTCGAGCCTGTCCCGTGCCCGCTCGAGCAGGCCTACAGCGCTCTGGATGGTGGTCAGGGGGGTTCTTAGTTCGTGGGAGAAGTCCGAGACGAAGGCCGTCTTGGCCTTCTCGAGCGAGCGGTGCTCGGTTATGTCCCTGACGGCCAGGATTATGCCGGCGTTCCCGCCGCCGTTAGGCGCGAGGCCCTCTCCCCGGTCCATCTGGGCGGCGTAGGCCCAGTAAGCCTTCTCCCCAAGCTCGACCTCCCTCACCGCGACCCCGTTTGCTGCCGCTTCCCGCAGGCACCTGAGGACCCCTCGCGGAGCCCCGGCCTCCTCCAGCGTGCGCCCCCGGTCGGATGGCCTGATGCCGAGCATCCTGGCCGCCGCGGGGTTGACCATCGTGACGCGCTCATCTGAGTCGGTTGCGACGACCGCCTCGGGGGAGGCTTCGAGGACGGCCTCAAGGCGGCTCTTTTGCTCCTGGATCTCCCCGACGTAGTGCTCTATTTCCTCGGCCATGTAGTTGAAGGCCCTGGCTACCTCGCCGAGCTCATCCCTGCTCTTGACAGGCACGGTCGCCGCGTAATCCCCGGAGGCGACCCTTATCGCGGCGTCACGGGTCTCAGATAAAGGACGCGTGACCTGGCGCGTGAGCAGCAGGCTCGCCGCCCCGGCCAGGAGGATGCTGGTCAGGATGGCCCCGAGGATGCCGTAGCGCAGGTAGGCCAGCGTATCCCCTAGCTCGTCACGGGGGACGTCGTAGATCAGGACTCCCTTCACGGTCCCGTCCGAGGCCGTGAGCGGCCACACCGCGACGAAACCCGAGCGTCCCTCGCTCCACGCGAGCTTGCCCTCTCCCCGCGGCGATGCGGCGGTTTGTTTGAGCTCCTCCTCGGCGAGCCCGAGCCCCTCGTACGCTTTGCGGGGGCTGAGAGGGTTCCCTAGTCCGTCGCGGGCGGCCAGAGGTTCGCCTTCGGGTCCCACATAGAGCACCTCGAGGCCTGTCGGGTCGGCTACCGACCGGACTAGCTCATCGGCGTAGTCCTTCGAGGGAGGGAGGGTCTTGTCTTCGGGGTCGCGCAGGCCTTCGAGAAAGTCCTGCGCGCCCGCGTTCGCCGTCTGGGAGCGTTGCTTGAGCAGCGTGTTCTCCACTGCGACCAGCCGGTCCTGGGCGAAAGAATAGAGGACCACACCAATGATAAGGCTCGTCACAGAGGAGATCCCGACGAGCGCCACGAAGATGCGGGCCTTGAACCCGAGCGTCTCCAGGAACCCCCTATTATCTCTCTTGCCTATGCCTATCCAATCTCTAGGCCGGCCTGGCCGCCCTGTACCCGACGCTCGGGACAGTCTGTATGATCTCCGGCCTCGCAGGGTCGCGCTCGACCTTGGCCCTTAGCCTGCTGATGTGCACGTCTATGTAGCGGCTCGCCAGGTAATGCGATCCTGTGGATACGGCCTCGGAGATCTGTGCGCGCGTAAAGGCCTGCCCCGGACGGCGCATGAGGAGCGCCAGTATCTTGAACTCGGTCGGCGTCAAGTCCAGCGTCTCCCCAGACCTGCTGACAGTGTATCCGTTGGGATCCAGCTCCAGCGAACCGAGCCTGAGCATACCCTCCCTGCCCCTGCCGTCCCGCCCGAACCGCCTGAGGATGGCCTTGATCCTGGCG
>DASSJP010000050.1:0-2207 GCA_035691165.1 Rubrobacter sp. | reverse complement strand
CCGAGGTTGCTCTGGGCTACCAGCAATACCCTGAACCCGTGGTTGACCCGAGCGTCTACGTGAGGCTTCCCCTGGAGGACGAAGATAACACCAGCCTCCTAATATGGACCACCACGCCCTGGACCCTCGTCTCGAATGCCGCGGTCGCCGTGGGTCAGGACGTGGAGTACGCGACGGTCGAGGTAGAAGGCGAGCGCTTGATCCTCGCCGAGGAACTCCTTGAGAAGGTGCTTGGAGAAGGAAACTACGAAGTTCTCTCCAAGATGAAAGGACGGGACCTAGAAGGAATAAAGTACCGCCGCCCCTTCGATTACGTGCCCGTAGATGAGACCGAAAACCTGTGTATCGTCGTACTCGGGGAGCACGTGACGACCACGGAAGGGACGGGTCTGGTGCACATCGCGCCGGCCTACGGCGAGGAAGACTCCCGTCTCGGACGCAAGTACGGTCTGCCCACCATCCACCCCGTCAGGACCGACGGCACCTTCGACGAGCGGGTCGGGCCTTTCGCCGGGCAGTTCGTCAAGGACGCGGACGAGGGGCTCGTGGAGGAGCTAAAGGACAAAGGACTCCTGTTCAGGGCTGAGGAGCTGGAGCACGCATACCCGCACTGCTGGCGGTGCGGGACGCCCCTGCTCTACTACGCCAAGAAAGCGTGGTACGGGCGGACGACCGCCGTGCTCGACCGGCTTCTCTCGGAGAACGAGGACATCAACTGGGTCCCCGAGCACATAAAGTGGGGCCGCTTCGGCGACTGGCTCAAGAACAACATAGACTGGGCCCTGAGCCGCGAGCGTTACTGGGGGACGCCGCTCCCGATCTGGCGCACCGCCTCGGGCGAGACGGTAGTGGTCGGTAGTGTGGAAGAACTGAAGAACCTCGCCATAGACCCCGTCCCCGAGGACCTGCACAGGCCGTACATAGATAGGGTGCGCATAAGACACCCCGAGACCGGCGAGGAGGCCACCCGCGTCCCCGAGGTCCTCGATGCGTGGTTCGACTCGGGGAGCATGCCCTTCGCCCAGTGGGGGTACCCGCACGACCAAGCCAGCGAGGAGCGTTTCAGACTGCATTTCCCTGCTGACTTCATCTGCGAGGCCGTTGACCAGACGAGGGGCTGGTTCTACTCGCTGCTCGCTGTCTCGACGATGTTGTTCGGCAAGACCTCGTATAAGAACTGTCTGGTTCTCGGGCACATCCTGGATGCCGAAGGCAAGAAGATGAGCAAGTCGCTTGGCAACGTCATAGACCCGTGGGACGTCTTCGAGAAGCAGGGAGCCGACGCTTTGCGCTGGGCGCTCTACACAGCCACTAATCCGGGCAATGCGCGTCGCTTCTCCATAACCCAGGTCGATGAAGCCGTCCGCAAGTACCTCCTCACCCTCTGGAACACTTACTCGTTCTTCACGACCTACGCCCGCATCGACGGCTTCGACCCTAGAGTGGACTACGTCGAGCCGGTGGACCGGAGCCTGATGGACCGCTGGGCCCTCAGCGAGATGCAGCTCACAATAAAGACCGTGACGGAGAAGCTCGACGCCTACGACGTGACTGCGGCGGGAAGGGCGATCGGGGAGTTCGTGGACGAGCTCTCCAACTGGTACGTCAGGCGCAGCCGCAGGCGCTTCTGGAAAGGGGAGGACGATCAGGACAAAAAGGCCGCCCACTCCACCCTCTACGAGTGCCTGGTGACCATCGCCAAGCTCACGGCACCATTCACCCCGTTCGTCGCCGAGGCGCTGTACCAGAATCTCGTAGTGAACGTGGACGAAGAGGCACCCGAGAGCGTGCATCTCGCCGACTGGCCCGAGTACAGTGAGGCGCTGGTGGATCAGAGTCTCTCGGAGCGGATGTCCGCGGCCAGGCGCGTGGTCGGCCTCGGTCGGGCCGCCAGGAACGCGGCCGCCATAAAGACCCGCCAGCCCTTGAGGGAGGTCGTCGTTGTCGACGAAGCCTCGGACGGCTCGCGGATAAAGGAAGACGTGGAGAGCCTGCGGGAGATCGTGCTCGACGAGCTGAACGTCAAGAAGCTCTCATTCGGTTCGGCTGAGGACGTGGTCGCCTACGATCTCAAGCCCAACCTCGGGGTCGTCGGGCCGAAGTACGGCAGGCTCGTCCCCGGCCTCAGGGCCGCCCTCGCTGAGGCGACGCCCGAGGTCGGTGCCAGCGCTGCTGCGGGAGAGAGCGTTTCTGTGAGCGTGGAAGGG
>DASSJP010000049.1:0-3223 GCA_035691165.1 Rubrobacter sp. | reverse complement strand
CCGACCGCACCCCCCTGGCTCGCATCCCAACACGGGCTGATCCCCGAAGTGCAGCCGATTCTCAGGAACACGCTCTTCGACCTCGATCTGAACGCCCTCGCGCTCCGGAAAGGCGACGCGTCGAGCTACAACGTGGTCGCGGCCGTTCCGTCGCTCCACGTCGCATGGCCCGTCATCGCCCTTCTCGTCATCCGCAAGCACGGCCTTCCGCGCGGCCTCTTCGCCGCCCAGGCCGCCCTGACGGTCGGTGTCGTCTTCGCCGTCGTGTACACCGGTGAGCACTATCTCGTCGATGCGATCATCGGTGCCCTGTACGCCGTCGCGGCCTGGTGGCTCGTCCAGTGGGCGGCCGGTGCACGGCAGTCGCGGAAGCGCACCCCCCTCGCAGCAGACATCTCGTAGTCCCGGAGGGGGACGGTGAAGCTCCTACGCGCCGATGGCGCCGTCGTCTGCGAACGCTGCGTCGTGGCGGACAACCCCTGGACGCGCCTGAAGGGGCTCCTCGGGCGGCGCGGCCTCGAGGACGGTGAGGGCCTCCTCATCCGCCCCACCGGCTCGATCCACATGTTCTTCATGCGCTTCCCGATCGATGCCGTGTTCCTGGACCGCGAGCTCCGGATCCTCAAGGTCGTTGCAGACCTCAAACCGTGGCGCATGGCTGCGAAGAAGGGCGCCAAGCAGGTGCTCGAGATCGCCGCGGGCGAGGCCGAACGCCGCGGCCTCGAGCCAGGTCAGCAGCTGGTTCTAGGCGAAGAAGAGCGCGACGAGCGCGCCGAACGCTAGGAAGGGCACGAAGGGAATCGCCATCTTCCTGGCGGCGGAGCCGCGCCGGACGATCAGGTACACCGCCGCGACAAAGCCGGCGAGTAGACCGACGACGAAGGCGGCGACCACCGACGCACCGAGCCCGGCGCCGAGCAGCATGGCCAGCTTGACGTCCCCGAGTCCCATTCCCGCCGGGTAGACGAGGCGCGGCAGGAGCAGGAAAAGCCCGGCTCCAACCGTCGCGAGGACGAACTCGAGCCGACGGTCGGGATGGACGACGAGCTGAAGAAGCAGGACGACTGCGGTCGCAGGCAGCACGATGCGATTAGGAACGATGCGACGCTCGATGTCGATCGCCGTGAGGACGACCAGCACCCCGCCGAAGATCGCCGAAACGAGCGCCTCTCCCCCGAACCCGAACTTCAAGAAACAGACGGCCGCCACAAGGCAGACGCCGGCTGCCGTCCAGGCCCTACCGCCGGCTAGAAGGTCCCCAGGCCGAGATGCATGGCCTCGAGATTGGCTACGAGTGTCTCGAGCGACGTCCATTTTGGAAGGATCTTGAGCGCGCCGGCGTCGCCTTCAGCAGGCTCGTCGGCGACGACGACGACAGTGACATGCGGATGCAGCGCGTCCAGTGCTGCGACTGCCCGCGCGGCTTCGGACACCGAATCGCTCGCGTCGAGGATGACGACGTCCACCCCTGTCCTCGACACGGTGTCGAGGACGGCCGAAGGCCGCCGCAGCGTCTCCACCTCGAATCCGCGCCGTGCGAGCAAGAAACCGCCGACGCGGTTGAACCTCGCGTCACGGGCCGCCACGAGCACCCGCAAGGGGCGCAACGAACGGACGTTCCGGGTATCGACCTGAGGCTGTTCCATGGCCTGCCTCTAGGACCTTGAATCTCGGCGGTTGCCGAAGCACTACCGGAGGGGTGAGAGCGTCCAGGTCCTTCGGAGAGTTGTGGCTGCACCGCGCCGCTCAGGCGATCTCGACGAGAGGGCTCTCGACAAGGCCGTGCTGATAGGCGTAGCGAGCCGCTTCCGTCCTGTTCGCCAGGTTCAGCTTGCGGTAGATGTTCGTCAGGTGGAACTTCACCGTCTGCTCGGTGACCCACAGCTCCTTGCCGATCGCGGCGTTCGAGAGGCCCTGTGCAACGGCCTTCAGGATCGAGAGCTCGCGCTCGGTGAGGCCGGCCGCCTTGCCGAGGCTCTGCTCGTCGACCTCGGGAAGCCCGATGGCATGGAACACCGTGCCCTCGACGGCCTGCCTGATCGCAGACGGAAGGTCGAGCGGGTTGACGCTCTTGACGATGTAGCCGCTTGCGCCGTGCTTGAACGCTGCCTGGATCCGCTCGGGATCGCTGAACACCGAGAGGACGATGACCTTGACCTCTGGACAGGCCTTCCGCAGCTGGTCGAGACAGGTCAGGCCGTCCATCTGAGGCATGCGCATGTCGAGCAGAACGACGTCCGGGCGGAGGCGGCGAACCAAGGGCAGCACCTGGCTCCCCGTGCTCGCCTCGCCGATCAACTCGATGTCGTCAGCGCCCTCGAGCGCCCGCCGAATCCCCTCGACCATCAGGCGATGGTCATCCGCAACGAGAACCTTCATAGCCGCAGCTCCTTCTCCCGCTCTCCGGGTGCGAATCTCCCGAATTCGCACCAAACTATTGATTCCTTTACAAAGTCTCAATACTTCTTGACGCCACTCATCTGGCGAAGGTCTGGTCCCACCTAGCCTTCCGACAGTTCTTCGCTTCCTGCATTGTCGTACGAAATCGGCTTTTTTCCAAGCCCTGGCAGGGATTTTCTTCGGGTGTAACCGTCGACGTACGTCAATGGGCGTCCAGGACCTCGAAGGCGAGGTCCGGGTGCGACAGGGCCCACGTGCGCAGGAAGAAGAGGAGCTCGAGGTGCCGCTCCGGCTCGGCGTCCGCGTCGTCCCCCACGACCACGACGCGGCCTCGCTTGCGGGCCGGAGTCCCGGCATTCAGGAGCACGGCGATGAAATCGTCCGCAAGCTCAGGAGGGGTCAAACGGACTTCCTGCGGCACTCCCCATTCTTTCCACGTTGCGACCGGCCGGTACATAGCCCTAAGGCGGGTCCCGGCTATCTCTCCGGTCGGTTCCCACGTGACACGCGCAACGAGTGAGGGGAGCGCCTGAGCGCTCCCCTCGATAATCGCCTGAGCTTCGACGTTATCTCGTGAAGCTGAAGCGAGCGTACTGACTCGTTCCATCAGCGAACACGATCGTGAACCGCATCGCCTTGCCTGCCCAGGCCTTGTCCGTCTTCCAGACGTAGATGTACTGATCTGCACCGGAGTCGTAATTGAGACTGCTACCTCCGGCGGTCACTGTTTCCTCGAGATTGTCCATCACAGTGTTAGTGCAGGTGCCGGTGGAAACCTTCGGGTAGCCAGAGGCGAAGATGTTCATCCCCTGGTAACCGTGGA
>DASSJP010000048.1:0-3602 GCA_035691165.1 Rubrobacter sp. | reverse complement strand
GAAGACGACGTGCTCGGGGGGCTCCTCGAGCATCTTCAGGAGGGCGTTGAAGGCCTCGGCGGTCAGCATGTGGACCTCGTCGATGATGTACACCCTCATCCGGCCAGAGGCTGGCGCGAGGTTCACCTTGTCCCTGAGGTCCCTGATCTCATCTATCCCGCGGTTGGAGGCCGCGTCCATCTCGAGCACGTCGATCGAGGAGTTGTTCATGATCGCGCGGCAGCTCTCACACGTTCCGTCGGGCTCGGGCGTCGGCCCCTTCTCGCAATTGAGGCCCATCGCGAGCACCTTCGCCGTGCTCGTCTTCCCCGTCCCCCTCGGACCGGAGAAGAGGTAGGCGTGCGAGACACGGTCGGTCTCGATGGCGCGCCGCAACGTACGTACGACCGGCTCCTGCCCGACGATGCCGCCGAAGCGCCGCGGACGCCACTTGCGGTAGAGCGTCGTGTGCTTCATGCCGAGGGACCGGGACTGGGAAAACTCACGCCGCTAGTATAACGGACGCTTCGCCGACAGCCATCGCTCTTTGTAGGCTTCAGGTCGCAGTAGAGCTGCTCAAACCCGCGAGCGATCGTTCGGCAGGAGGCGTGGGCGGATAGTCATACGCGGGGTGTATCGCCACAGCGAGAGAAGCTGAAGGCTGAAAGGCGCGAAGCGCCATGCTGAAACCTGAAGCCTATTAAATACCGCGCACCCCGCCGTCGACGTGACCGCATCCGGCGAACTTCCGGCCGCCGACTCCGGTCTGGCTACCCCGTAGCACATGAGGTTACCCGCTTAGTGCTGCTACCTTCCGGTCCTGACACGGTTCACGGGGCCCCATTGCCCGGGACCAGGCCATCAACGCCGGCCGCACCGGTTTCAACCGAACCCGGTTCGCGCCTCGGGCGGGGATTTAGGCCCTGCTAGGCGATCGCAGGTACAGGGCATCGCCAGCTCCCCGCTTAGCGCGGCTAGCCGATTCTACCAGAACGCCAGAAGGTGTCAGCTTGTCAGCCATTCCTCGAACGGCGTCGCCTACTCTCACGAAGCGAGACCCAAGGGGCAGGAGCTACTCATGTCGCGCGGCGGTCACTCGCTCAAAATCCTTGCTTAGATGCTGATTAGCTGACAAGCCGCCTGAAAGGCGGTGTGCTGAATTGCTACCTTCTGCCCATGTTGTCGAGCTGGGTCCGGATCTTGCTCGCGTACTTGGAATCTGTGGCCCAGATCCCGTTTCCCAGTTGGCTGATCCTTCTCACCCACCACCCGCGTGCCTTCTGGGCGGCGCGGGCGTCGTAGAAGCGGTCGTGGGGCTTGCCGATGGGCCTCTTGCCCGTATAGGCTGCCATGTGGTTGACGTGCATCCTGACCCCTGCATGGGCGGTCGGGGGTACCTCGAAGTCCTTGGGATCATCCCCTACCACGCCGCCCTTCTTGATCCCCGCCATGTTCCAGGGTTTGGAGTCTCCTCCGTAGTATCCCCTGCCGGTCTCGACGATGGCCTGGGCCACCAGCACGTCGGGCGCTATGTTCCTCTTCTTGGCAAGCCTGTAGTAGATCGGGATGGTCTTCATGATGTAGCGGCTGCAGTCTATCGAGCGTGCGTACCTCTCGACCCTGATCTTGCTGTAGCGAGGGGCGCCGAGGATCTGGTCAGGCCCGCGGACCGCACCGGCGGCGAGTACGGTCTCGCTCCGCGCATCGACGAGCATCACAAGGCCTGAAGCAAAGAACACCGTCACAAAGATAAAAGCGAGGTACCGCACCACTCCCCCTCCTGCGGCCAGAGACCCGGAATCCTCGTGCCCAACTCGACGAACTATATAGCACTCGTCGGCCAGTGGATAGAGTGCTTTCAAACTCACATCGCCCTCACTCGCCAAAAACATGCTCCAGGCTCACACTCGCCAGGAAGACTTCGAGCCTTCTGGCGCGATCTCCCCTGTCGTGGAGTTTCTGTTCGTCGCGCTTTTGGCATCGGTGTACTCAGGACGAGCCGCAGCGCACCAGGCTGCTCGAGACGAGTGTGATACATCGAACAGGGGCGGTCCTTTCGAGAGGCAACTCTCGCGCCAAAGAATTGTGTTCCGCCTCGGGCGGCTCTAGGCGCAGGTATAGCTGGCATCCCACTGCTCTCCGCTTGCGGAAGAGCGCGAAGGGCGGCGAGGTATATACTTCCTGGGGTGGAAACGGCGGGCTGTGATCGCCCGAGTGTCAGAGGTTGCGCCGAACTCGTCCTTCGGCTTCACCGACTCTGGACAACCTGCTGTGCTGATCCCACTTGAGTGCGGCGGGTTCGTAGTGTGCTCGGCGGTGTGCACGTGGGCTGAACTTTCGACCATCAGGTGGCCAATCTGGCCTATCCCTGCCACGGGGCTATCTACAACCCGACGCACCGAGGTACTGCAAGGTCCGCCGCCGCGGCCCTTGCAGCGAATTCCGATCAAGGTCAAGAATTGCAGGGTGCTCAAAGGCTGACGGGTATGCCTCCTGCAAGCACAGAGCCTGCGCCCCAACGACCCGGAAAGTCTCGCGCGATTACGACGGGCACGAAAGCGGGCCGGGTGAGATGATCCCGGCCCATCTTTGGGAAGCTTCACTATCTGACGACACTGTTTCAGCGCACGATCTTGAAGCTCCAGCTCCTTGTGGTGCTAAGCCCCTGGCCATCGTTGGCCACTATCTGCACCTGGTGCCGCCCGAAGGAGAGGCGGTTGCTCAGACGGATCAAGCGGTCCGTCGATGGATCGTACGAGAAGCTCTTGAGCTGGCCATCCACCTGAAGGTTGATGTTGCCGCTCCCGAGGTTCGTCTCGGCGTCGCTGACCGTGGCGCGTATGAGCGGCGTGCGGTCGTGGGTAGTCGAGCCTGGCAGAGGCCGCATCGAGCCTACGCTGGGGGCCGTGTTCGGGATGTCACGGAACACCTGGATGTTGGCGGTGTAGGAACCGCTGTTATCTGACATCAGGAAGTCGTTGATCCTAAGAAACAGCCTGGATGGTCCGCCGGTGTGGACCCAATCCTTGCCGGTGCCGATGTAGAAGTAGCTGCCGTTCGTCTTGCCGAGCAAGCTGTACTCGCGCACGCCCTGGAGCGGAAAACGATTGTCGGCGATGAACGTGTAGCCCTCGGGTCCGGTGTTGCCGCACAGGAAGCACCCCGGGTTGAAGCTGCCCGAAGCGCTGACGACGACGCGGTCGCCTGTCTGGAGGTCGATCCCGGTGTCAACGTCACCGGGCGCGTTGCCAGGTATCGTCACGTTCTGGTTCACGACGAGTTGCTGTGTAGCCTGCGCGGGCTTCGCGAGGGTCAGGCCTACGAGGGCCAGGAGGGTCGCCGCCATCAAGGCGACGAGGTAGGTCCTTCCGGTCTGCGCGTATCCTCTGGTCAACATGGTTAACTGATCTCCTTTGCTGTATGGTCTTGATCCGTAGTTTCTGTCCCTGCGTCTAGCCCATCCGCTCTCCTTTCCTCTATCCGTAACGTCGTAATGGCACGTTAGGTGGGGAGGAAACCCGCTGTCATGAGCACGAAGTCCCGATTCGTAAGGGAATTGATGTCCCTGAACTCGGGACGGCGCGTCCCCGGAATAGGGACACGGTAGCGTCGAACCCCCAGGT
>DASSJP010000047.1:0-5337 GCA_035691165.1 Rubrobacter sp. | reverse complement strand
AGGGTGTGAAATACCGTATTGTCCTTCCCGATAAAGTGGATGAGTTTGGTCTCAGGCTCCTGCCAGTACTCCCTCCACGCGTCAGGCTCTCCGACGTTCTCGGCCCACTCCATCGTCGATGAGACGTAGCCGATGCAGGCGTCGAACCACACGTAGAAGCGCTTGTCCTCGAAGCCTGGCTCGGGGACGGGGACGCCCCACTGGATGTCCCGCGTAATTGGCCGCTTCTCGAGGCCCCCGTCTATGATGCCGAGGATGAAGTTCTTGACCGACGTGCGCCAGTGCTTCTGTCCCGCGACGTACTCCCTCAGGCGGTCTGCAAACTTCGGGAGGTCGAGGTAGAGGTGCGTCGTCTCCCTGACCTCCACGGGCCCCCCCGTGACCTTGGAGTGGGGTTCTATGAGCTCGTACGCCTCGTACCACGAGCCGCAGTTGTCGCACTGGTCGCCCCTCGCCTCCTTGTAACCGCACACGGGACACGTACCCTCGACGTAACGGTCCGGCAGAAAGCGTCCCTCCGTCGGGCTGTACATCTGCTTGCTCTCGGCCTCCGAGATGTAGCCGCCCTCCTTGAGCTTGCGGTAGAAGAGCTGGGTGTTCTTCGCGTGCAACGGCGTCGAGGTGCGCGAGAAGTTATCGAAGGAGATGTCGAAGCGCTCGAAGGTCTCCTTCATGTTTGCCCACCAGTAATCAACGACCTCCTGCGGGTCCTTCCCCTCGCGTTCCGCTGTAAGCGTGATCGGGACTCCGTGCTCGTCCGTGCCGCAGACGTAGACCACGTCCTCGCCGCGGGCTCGCAGGTAGCGCACGAACGCGTCAGCAGGCAGGTACGCGCCGGAGATCTGCCCGACGTGCAAAGGCCCGTTGGCATAGGGCAGCGCCGAAGTAACCAGGTACCGTCTTCTCTGCTCGCTCATAAACTAAGGATAGCAGAAGGTTTCACGTCTCAGGCATCAGCTTTCAGGCGGGGATGTTCTGATCGTGAGTCTTGCGTCCCGGCGTATCGCCGACACTACCTGATGCCTGTAGCCTGAAGCCTGAAACCCCCCGGTGATACTATGCTCGCGATGGACTACGGGCGCCCAAAGCATGTCCCATTTCGCCGTCTCGTCCCCGAGGCAAGGATGCCGGAGCGCGCCCACGCGGGGGACGCCGGCTACGACCTGCGGTCCGTGGAGCAGGTGGACCTTCCTCCAGGCGGGCGGGCGCTGGTGCGGACCGGGATCTCGGTCGCCATCCCTGACGGGTACGCCGGGCTCGTGCTCCCGCGCAGCGGCCTCGCCGTGAGGCATGGGATCTCCCTCGTCAACACGCCAGGGCTCATAGACTCGGGCTACCGCGGTGAGATCCAGGTCCCCCTCATAAACCACGACCTCAAGGAGACTTTCAGGATCGAGGAGGGAACCAGGATCGCACAACTTGTCCTCGTTCAGGCATTCGCCGCAGCCTTCACCGAGGTGGAGTCTCTCGAGTCCTCCTCCGACGGTCGTGGAGAGGGAGGCTTTGGATCGTCGGGACACTAGCGTGAGGTTCCTCTGCGACGCGATGCTCGGCGGGCTGGCGAAGTGGCTGCGCGCCGCCGGATACAACGCATACTACGCGAGTGAGGGGACGGACATCTCGGACGCTACCCTAACCCGCATGGCGCTCGAAGAGTCGCGTGTGCTCCTGACGAGCGATGGAGGCTTCCTCGAACGCAAACCGGTACGCGACGGGAGCGTCGGCTTTCTGAAGGTGCCGCACCTCCCGCTCGAAGATCAGCTCCGGCTCGTGGTCGAACACTTCGGGCTCGTCAGGCGCCAGAGCCGCTGCATGGAGTGCAACGGGGAGCTGGAGATCGTCTCCCGTGAGGCCGTCGCGGGACGCGTTCCGCCTGGAGTAGTCAGGGATCACGAAATGTTCTTTGTCTGCCAGGATTGCGGACGCGTCTTCTGGCACGGCTCGCACTGGCAGCGTATCGGCGACCGTCTGGAGAGGGTGTTCGGGTGAGAGGTAGCGCGGAGCATCGTTCTGTTCCAGTTTAGCGAACCATCCAAAGAAGGGATCGTCCGGTTCCTGGACTCTCAGCGTGACGCGCCTTTCTCTTACGACGAAGTCGGGGCCTCGCGTGAGGCCCCGAAGGAGCTCGCCGGCTACGCGGTGGACCACAACCGCGTGAAGCTCGACGAAGGCAGGGAAACGTTGAACAGGGCCGTTGCGGCCTTGCACGCCTGGAAGATGTTCGATATCGGGTGGGCGAGGCTGGTGCCCGAGGACGCGCCGGTCGAGGTGGGTACGACGGTCGCGGTACTGGCCAGGCATTACGGCTTCTGGTCTTTGAACCCTTGCCGGGTCCTGTACACGATCGAAGATGACGACGGCAGCTGCATGCGGCGCGGCTTCGCCTAC
Source organism: Rubrobacter sp. (assembly GCA_035691165.1). Lineage (GTDB taxonomy): Bacteria > Actinomycetota > Rubrobacteria > Rubrobacterales > Rubrobacteraceae > Rubrobacter_D. The sequence continues at coordinate 2,949 of DASSJP010000047.1, read as the reverse complement.
GGGACGTTGCCGGGGCATGGCGAGAGGGGAGAGGAGCGCTTTACCGTGGAGTGGCGTCGCGGCGAAGACTCCGTCTTCTACGATCTCTATGCCTTCTCCCGGCCGAACTCCCTTCTGGCGAAGCTGGGCTATCCGCTGACCAGGAGGCTGCAACACCGGTTTGCGAAAGACTCGCTCCAGGCGATGGTTCGGGCGACGAGTTGGAGATAAGATGCTCCGCCAGACTCCGGGCCCGGTAGATCTCCACCTCGAGTCGTGCCCTGGACTACCGGACTTCTCCAAGACGACCACCGCTTGATTCGATCCCCGCCCTCCCGTGAACCCCGCGCCTCGAGGCTGGCCGCGACCGTGAGAACACTCAGCCTGCGCCTTCTTGCCTTGACGTTCGAGTTATTTCGATATATCGTAGATATATATAAGAGTGTCGGCCAACGAGAAAGGATGGCTCATGGGGATGATGGACGAGATCGGCGGCGGGTATCCTGGCGGCGGGCGCGGGTCTTTCGGGGCGGGGCTCTTGCGGGCGAGGATGGCTGCCATGGGCCCTGGATCGTTGGGTTTCTGGGGAGATCCACGGCGCGACCCGAGGATCGATCCGCGAACCGGTCGGCCGAGGAGGACGGGGCAGGGCGACGTGCGCGCCGCGATCCTCGCCCTGCTCTCCGAGCGGCCGATGCACGGCTACCAGCTAATCCAGGAGATTGGCGAGCGCACGGGGGGCCTCTGGCGCCCCAGCCCGGGCTCGGTCTACCCGGCGCTGCAGCAGCTCGAGGACGAGGGCCTCATTGTCATCGATAAGGACGAGGGCCGGAAGGTTGCCCGGCTCACCGAGGCCGGGTCTGCCCATGCCGAGGAGCGCCGCGACGAACTCGAAGGGGTCTGGGAGGCGTCGATAGGCGGTGTGGACGAGGGGATGTTCGAGATGAGCAAACTCGCCAGGCAGGTCTTCGGGGCCGCCATGCACGTTGCGGTCGAGGGCAGCGGGGGTCAGGTTGCGGAGGCCCAGAAAGTCCTGGCCGACGCCAAGCGGCGGCTGTACGGGATCCTCTCCCGGGACGAACCTTCCGGCGACGAAGAAGGAGGGCGGGCCTGATGCTCGCGGGGTAGGCGTGGGTCTCAGGCAGGAGGACCATCCGCCGGGCGAGGCCGTGCAGGGCGTGGAGTTGCTAAACTGCCCACGGATTGAACGCTACCACCCACGCCGTATTCGGAGTCGCAGCCCTTGCGGGCGCCGCGCTTGTCACAGGGGTCGACCCGCCAGCCTACGTCTATCCCGCTGCCATCGTCGCGGCCTGGCTGCCTGACGTGGACAACCCGCGCAGCACTTTAGGAAACGGTCTCAGCAGGATGAAGAGCCCCGTGCTCAACCTCCTGAGCCGGCCCTTGAGCTGGGCGCTGAGGACCACCTCTTTCGTGCTCGTCAGGACGGTGGGACATCGCACCCTGACCCACTCGCTGGTCGGCATACTGCTCTTTTCGCTTCCCGTATGGCTGATCCTGGGTAGTTTCCCTGACCTCGTTCTCGCCCTCGTCGCCGGCTACGCCTCGCACGTCCTCGCCGACGCGCTCAATACCAGGGGCGTGCCGCTCCTGTGGCCCGTAGGGAAGCCGTTCAGGTTGCTGCCGGGAGGCGTCCGGTCAGGCGGAGCCGTCGAGGTCGCCGTGGCCCTCGTGACATTAGCATTCACCCTGTACGCCCTACTACTGCTCTATCCGGAATTGCGGGGTGTGATCGGCCTCCAGCCACTCTAGCGTCTGCAGACTCGCAGGGTGTGTGTCCCGTCCGCGCTTCTCGTTGTGGGCTATCGCGCGGCGCAGGGACTCGGCGGCTGCCCCGTGGAGGTCTTCTCTGGCCAACCCGCGCAGACGTCCCACGCTCGGGTAGTCGCGGGCGGGTTCGATCTTGTCGGCGACGTAAAGGACGAGGGCGAGAGGCCCCATATGGGGCTTGCCCGTGGTGTGGGCCTGCACCGCCTCCAGAACCTCCTCGTCCTCGACGCCAAGCTCGCGCCGTGCCAGCTCCGCGGCCACAGGCCCGTGCAGGAGCTTCGGGCTCTCCCGCTCCGGCTTGCCGACAGGAAGATCCCACTCGGCAGCAATCTTCAGATACTCCTCGGGTCCGGTCTCGCGCGCCGCGTCGTGCAGGAGGGCTGCCAGCCGCGCCCTGTCCTCGTCGAGACCGTGGGCCCGCGCCAGTTCCTCCGCTGTACCAGCCACTCTCAGGGTGTGGCCGTAGCGCTCTTTCGATAGCCTGGAACGGGCGAGGGCGTCAGCGTATTCGAGTAGTGTGTGAGATTTCGCGTGGTCGTCCATCCGGCGGATTGTAGAATACCTGCGTGCAGAATGGGAAAAACATAAACAGGGCGGAGATCATAACCATCGGGACCGAGATGCTCCTCGGGGAACTGGTGGATACGAATACGGCCTGGATCAGCCAGCACCTCGCCGGGCTCGGGGTGGGTATCTACCGCCACACCACCGTCGGGGACAATCCGGAGAGGATCGTCGCAGCCCTGCGCGAGGCCGCATCCCGCTCTGACCTGGTGGTCACCACGGGTGGACTCGGCCCGACCTCGGACGACCTGACGAACGCGTGCCTCTCGACCCTGACGGGCCGCGAGATGGTCGAGTACCCTGAGGCCCGCGAACACGTTGACAGGATGTTCGCGAAGTTCGGCCGCGAACCGACGGAAAACAACTACAAGCAGGCGCTCTTCCCGAAGGGTACTGAGCTCATTCCGAACCCTGTAGGGACTGCGATGGGGGCGCTCGTGGAGTGGGAAGGGACCCTGTTCGCCACGCTACCAGGGGTGCCTTCGGAGATGAAGAGCATGTTCGAGGCGACGCTGGAGCCCCTGATCCGGGCCCGCAGCGACGGCTCTATCGTCTCGAAGACGCTCCACTTCGCCGGCATCGGGGAATCGGCGCTCGCCGAGAAGGTCCAGGAGT
>DASSJP010000046.1:0-4168 GCA_035691165.1 Rubrobacter sp. | reverse complement strand
CAGCAGCAACCCCGAGCTCGTCCATGCCTGTAGGGAGTACCTGGAGGAGACGTTCCGCTCGGGGAAGCTGGATCCCATGCGGCACCGAACCCGTGGTGGGTAGTGAGCCGGGAGCGGACCATGATAGAGCAAGAAGCCTTCGGGGAGTAATACGGTGGGAAGAGGTGCCGATTCAGCGAGTACGTTGGTTTTCAGGCGAAAGTCAATGGTTTGCTAACCGACATCGGGATGGAGTTGGCCGTGATGAACCGCACCCACATCCAACTACCTCCGACCGCTGATGCAGGCGACCGGCATGCCAGAGAAGAACAGGAGATCGTAGTGGCCGGGCCAGCGGTTTCGTCGATTCATGTCGCAGAGCGCTTCAAGCAGTGGTTGCTTGCCGAGCGCATTGAGCAGGTCGAGGGCCCAGAGACCAGGGAGTCCAAGGGACGCCAGCAGCCCTGGTGGAAGGTCGTATGCCTGACAGGCGTGGATTACTTCTCCACCCTTGGCTACATACCTGGTATCGCGGCGCTTGCAGCCGGAGCCCTCTCGCCCATAGCCACGCTGCTCATCGTGGCGCTCACGCTCTTGGCGATGGTGCCGATGTACAGGCGCGTCGCCTCAGAGAGCCCGCACGGGCAGGGTTCGATCTCCATACTCGAGAAGTTACTCTCTTTCTGGCCTGGCAAGCTTACGGTGCTCGTTTTGCTCGGCTTCATCGCCACAGACTTTATGATCACCATAACCCTCTCGGCTTCCGACGCCGCGGTGCACCTCTCCGAGAACCCGCTGGCGCTCGGGCTCCTGGGAGATCAGAACCTCCTTATTACGCTACTGCTGGTAGCCGCCCTTGGCGCGGTCTTCCTCAAGGGCTTCAGGGAGGCGATCAACCTCGCGGTGGTAATCGTCGGTGCATATTTGCTTTTGAACCTGATCGTCGTGGCAGTCGGGCTCTACCTGGCGGTAACGAACCCCGTAAGCATCGCTGACTGGCAGCACGAGCTGTTCGCAAGCTACGGCAACCCATTGATGATGGTGGGGGTATCGCTGCTTCTGTTCCCCAAGCTGGCTCTTGGCATCTCGGGCTTCGAGACGGGTGTGAGCGTGATGCCGCTGGTGCGCGGCGATCCTGACGACGACCCAGAGCGCCCCGCTGGTCGGATCCGCAACACGCGCAGGATGCTCACCGTCGCGGCCCTGATCATGAGCTTCTACCTGCTCACGACCAGCTTCGTCACGACTGTCCTGATACCAGCGAAGGAGTTCGAGGCTGGTGGGAGCGCCAACGGGCGGGCTCTCGCCTACCTGGCTCACGAGCATCTTGGCAGCGCATTCGGCACCATATACGATCTCTCCACCATAATCATCCTGGCTTTCGCAGGCGCTTCTGCGCTGGCCGGGCTATTGAACGTGGTCCCCCGCTACCTGCCACGCTACGGCATGGCGCCCGAGTGGGGAAGGGCGGTCAGGCCGCTGGTCTTGATCTACACCGCAATAGCACTGGCGATCACGGTGATCTTCAACGCCAACGTGGATGCCCAGGGAGGTGCCTACGCCACAGGAGTACTCGTGATCATGACTTCTGGTGCCTTCGCTGTGATGCTCTCGGCCCTCTGGAACGATAACTCTCTGAGGGCGACCATTGCCTTCGGGCTGGTCACCATCATCTTCCTATACACGTTGGTGGCGAACATATTCGAGCGTCCCGACGGCATCAAGATCGCTTCTTTCTTCATAGTCGCCATTATCGTCGTGTCGCTCGCCTCCAGGGTGCGGCGCTCGCTCGAACTCAGGCAGGAGAGCATAGAGCTCGACGAGAAGGCCAGGAGGTACATAGAAGAAGCCAGCGAGGGCGAGGAGATTCACATCATCGCCCACCGCCGCCGCTTCGCCGACGACCCCGAAGAGTACTCAAGGAAGCTGGAGGAGCAAAGAGAATACAACCATATCCCGAAGGACGTGCCTGTCCTGTTTCTGGAGATCGATGTGGAAGACCCCTCGGAGTTCGAGGAGGAGGTGCTTGAGGTAAGAGGCGTGAGGGTGGGAGATCATAAAGTACTGAGGGGACAGAGCACGGTGGTGCCCAACGCGATCGCCGCGTTTCTCCTATACCTGCGTGACGAAACCGGCAAGACCCCAAACTGCTACTTGGGCTGGACAGAAGGCAACCCGTTTGCGTACGTGATCCGCTACATCCTCTTCGGGGAGGGTGACACCGCACCAGTCATCCACGAGGTCCTTAGAGAGGCCGAGCCGACCTTGGAGCGACGACCCATCATCCACGTCGGTGGACGATGAGGTGAAAGCACGGTGAGCCAGGAGGCGCAGAAGGTGGGCATCTTCCCGCGCACGATCCTGCTGGCTACCGACGGCTCCAAGGACGCCGAGCTGGCTATCCGGAAGGCCGTGGATCTGGCCGACGCGACCGACTCCGAGCTGCACTTGGTCTACGTCGGGCAGCTTCCCAACTTCTTGAGAGAAGACCGCTACACCATAGGTTTCGATCGCATGCTCTACAACCAGATCGAGCGGGAGTCCCTGGAGATGCTCTGGAGGCTGACCTGGCAGGTGAAGGTCGCTGGCGGGACCGTGGCCGGAGCACACTTCAGGATGGGGAGTGTAGCTGAGGAGATCGTGGGATTGGCCAAGGACCTGGAAGCGGATCTTATCGTCATGGGCAATCGGGGTCACGGTGGGCTAAGGAGGGCGATCGAAGGAAGCATCTCTGACGGCGTTGTTCGCCGTACACATTGTCCGGTTATGATTGTGCCGACTGAAAAGGGCGAGGAGCATATGGGTTTCTGGCGCAGGATGTTCTCTTCTGGGACCGCAAACTCTGGCTAAGCCTCGATGTGTCAGACGATAACCGAGTCGATCACAGAGACTGGAAGTAACACGTTAGTAGATCAAGTAAGAAGCCAATCTTAGGATGGTGAAGAACATGGATGGAGCACACAATGGCCGCCACTACAAGGCTGGGGACACGGTCAAGTTGGAGATTGTGCTACACCACCGGGCCAACCTGAGGGAGGTGCGCGTGGTCTTTGAGCACACGCACGACAAGAGCGTGGCTCCGCTGATAGCGCGGGCCCGACCGCACCCGATCTCCGAAAGAGGCTCAGATGGTTTGATCATGAGCCGTCTTCAGTCCGAGATAGTGATAACGGGAGCACTCACCCCCGGCGTCTACGAGCTCACCCGCATCAGCTACGAGACCGCAGGGGGACAGCTAGGGCACCTACCGGAAGGCGAGGACCTTAAGGACGTTGCGCGGATGACCTTCGAAGTCGTAGGTGAGCCCCAAGACACCCCAAGCGTAGTAGATATCACCTTTGCGGATGGCTGATGGGAATGAATGCGAGGAAGCGAACCGATGAGCATCTTTCCGAAGATCCTTCTGGCGACCGACGGCTCTGAGTCCTCAGAGATTGCCGCCCGAACTGCGGCCGATCTGTCGAAGAGGCTGGACTCTGAGGTGCACGTAATCTACGTCGCTCCCGAACATCCCTACGTGCACGCCTACTACGACCTGCGCCACCAAGAGGAAGAAGAGCGGTTACGGTGTGAAGACCAGCACATGCTAGAGGAGTATGTGGATCACGTCAGGGCGGCTGGGGGGACTGTAGCTGATACTTACCTCAGAGTGGGAGATGCAGCCAAGGAAATAGTCGAGCTTGTCGAAGAGCTTGAGACGGGACTTGTGATCCTCGGAAGCCGCGGCTACGGCCGGATAAGGAGATCCCTCATGGGTAGCGTCTCCACGAGCGTGCTCAGGCACGCTCACTGCTCCGTCCTGATCGTGCGCGGCTACGACGACACCGAGGAAGAGCGAGGATATCCTCTAGGGAAGATTCTCGTGGCCATAGACGGTTCTGAAGAGGCCTCCGCGGCGGCGCGGGTGGCGACGGAGTTAGCCAAAGCCACAGGCTCTGAGCTTCACGTCGTGTACTCCATGCAGGAGGAGCGCTACAAGCCACACCTGGGGCCAGAGATGTGGGAAGGTTGGCAAGAGGGCTTTGAGCATGCCAAGCGCTCCGCCCACTCGTGGGTGGAGGAGCAGGCGGAGCGCTTGCGGGCCGAGGGGATGATGACGGTGGAGTCACACCTCCTCTTAGGGCGGCCAGATGCGGCGATCGTGTGGCTGGCGGAGGAGATAAGAGCAGGGCTTGTCGTGGTAGGGAGT
>DASSJP010000045.1:0-5793 GCA_035691165.1 Rubrobacter sp. | reverse complement strand
CAGCCCCGTTCGGCCCGAGGAACCCGAAGACCTCACCCTCCTCGACGGCGAGATCCACCTCCTCTATGCCCCGCGCTTTGCGGCCGTAGGTCTTGGTAAGCCGCTCGGTCTCTATCGCAAGGCTCATGATCACTCCTTTTGTCTAAGCTAATATATAATTTAGCTCTGTCTAAACGTACTGTCAAGGGCTTTTTGATCTCTGCTTCGCGATTCCTGCTCCCACCGATCCAGGACGGTGGGCATCTCCCGTTCCCAGTAGGTGTAGAAGTCGCGCATCTCCTCCAGGCTACGTCGGGCGTAGGGATCCTCGGAGTCGAGAAGGTCGAGCCCACGTTCAGCCATCTTGCGAAAGTCACCCAGCGCCTCCATCTCGCGGCGCATGATCTCGTGCCACGCTCCTGGCTTTATGCGGAAGTAATCCCGCCTCTCCCCCGGCCTGGACCACCGCTGGACGAGGCTCATCTGGATCAGGGACCTCGTCGTCTGGCTTATGGAGCCCCGGCTCGCCCCCAACTCCTCAGCCAACTCCTCAGCCGATCGCTCCGGCGGGTCGGAGATCATGAGCACCCCCAATACACGCCCCAGCATCCGCGAAAGCCCGAACTGACCGAAGAGAAGCCCGAACTCCTCAACGTACCTCCTCCGCTCTTCGTCCAATATACCTCCACTTATCCTCACCGCCAGACCCAGCATACTCCCATCTTTCATAAGTTTCAATAATTACTGAAGAATTTGAAACTGGCGTATGATGGGATGGATGGATCACACCGTGCCGTTGATCTCTAGATCTTTACTCGCGAAGCCGGACAAACTCGATTAGCGGGCTTTCGAGCCGGTCGGCGAGGGCTGGTTCGCCTCGACGAAGCTCGGCAAGGAAAGTCCGCGTAGCGACTTCGACGGCGCCGAGCAGCGACTCAGGCTCAAGGGAGACGCCGACGGTCTCCTTTAAGGGTGTCAGTTCCTCGTCCGGTAAGTCATCCACGTAGTCGAAGAAATCTGCGTAGAAACCGCGGCGCTGCTGGGCGAGCTTCAGGGTGTGGTTCCGGACACGCTCCAGATACCACAGTCCCTGCCAGAGGCGGCCGCGCCGCACGGCTATGCAGGCATGCAAGATATCGTGCCATGCAAATCCTGCTTCGCCTGCCCGATCCGACGGGCGGGGATACCATTCGGCCGGCGCGTTGGCGGCGCGGCCCGATCGGTCGAACACCACACGCGCCGGGCCCCGGATGGAGAACTGCCCAGTTCGCTCGAAGGCCAGATCGAGCTCGAGCAGGTTCTCGAACAGGAAGCCTCGCACGAGTGTCTCTCCAAATGCCGTCTCGAAGTGATGCACGATGGGAAGGATTTCGTACAGACGTCCTACCCAGTAGGCCGCAACCGCAGGCAGGTCTTCGTCGTCGCCGACGAGGACTTCGAGGTCGATATCGGACCAGCGGTCGGCCCGGCCCGCAAGCGAGCCAACGACGACCACGCCCTCTATGCGGTCGTCTTCGGCCAGTCGGCTGGATACTCTCTCAGCGGTTTCCTCTCGCTCGTCAGGTGTAAAGAGGGCCATTTGCCGCCATTTTACCGGGCGCCCTGAGCAGCCGTTCTCGAACCCCGGATGCAGGATAGTTTCAGCAAGAAGTTCCACCTGCGACGCATTGCCGCAGCCGAGTGGCCAAGGTGGTCAGGTTGGATCAGGGTCCTCGGTAGTGGTGCTTTAGGGGGTCGTCAGGTAGTCTTCGATGCCTACCCTGAGGGCTTGTGCAATCTGCTGCTGGCGATCTCCTGTACCTTCGGCGAGGAGCTGTCCTTCTCTATCATTCGTGATAAAGACGGTCTCTGCGATGATCGCCGGCATCTCGCTCTTGAGAAGCACGCCCGAGGCGAACGAGTAGGGCGTCCTGGTTGCTATGGTTCCTGTGCCGCTGGCCGCGGGAAGGGTCGAGAGCGAGCCGAAGACGGTGTTTGCCAGTTCCTTGTCCTTGCGCCACTTCCCGAAGAGGGTCGTCGTGTAGTCGGTAGAGGCGTTCGTGGAGCCATTCATGTGTATAGAGACGAGAACTCTCGCCCCCGTCGTATTGGCGTAGGTGTAGCGGTCGTTGTTCGAGAGGGTCTCCGAGTTGGTGGTGCGCGTCATGCACACCTTGTAACCGTCGCCTTCGAGGAGAAGTTCGAGTCTCTTTGCGACATCCAGGTTCTGTTCCTTCTCCGTGAGATCCTTCCCGTTGAGCTTGTATTTAGTATTCACCGCGCCCGAGTCCGTTCCCCCGTGGCCTGGATCCAGGACCACCTCTCCCCTGCAGCCGAGCTCCTGCGCCCCTGCGCCGGTCGTGAAAATCGCTAAGAGAATGATCGCGGCGAGGCTTGCTGCCAGCATCGTCGTCCACAGCTTCAAGAGACCCGCCTGCACCATGCCACGTCCTTCCGAAGTGGGGCGGAGGGAAGGAGCGGGCTCCGCCCCGCGTTACGTAACGGCTGGCATCATACCGCGGCACGAGGGCCGGCACATACCCCAAATGGGCTATCTTTGTCAGCCGCCGAAAAGTCGTGACCAGAAACCGCGATTCTTCAGGGCGTTCAGTTCGGCTTCGAGGCGGACGCGGTCTTCGGAGAGGGCCGACTTCTCCTCCGTCAGGTTCATCTGCTCCTTCAGAAGTCGCTCGCGCTCGGATTCCAGCCTCGCTTTCTCATCTTCGAGGGTGGAGATCGTCTTTTCCTGCAGTTCGCGCTGGAACTCGACGAGGTTGAGGCGTTCGATCTCGGACCACAGGCGGTCGATCTCCATCCTCGCAGCGTCTCGCTCCTGGCGGATTTCTTCTATCTGGCGGGTGCGCTCTTCGAGACGAGTCTTGTAGTCCTGGCCCTGCTGAAGCAGGCGTTCGTAGCGCTCGAAAGGGACGGCGGGGAGCCTGGAGTTGCCCGTGGGCTCGTCCCCCATCACCTCGCCCTCGAAAATCTCCTCCTCCGCGGATTCGGCGCCGAGCTCGCGCGCTAGCCCCATAACGTCTTCCAGATAGAAGACGTAGGCATCGTCCTCCCCGCGTTGGGAACGAAGCCTTCCCTCTTCTGCGAAATGCCTGACCGTCTCGGGCGGGACGTCTAGAACGGCCGCCGCCCCGTTAAGCCCGATGCGCTCCTCGCCCCTGTCCATGAGCGCATTCTACTTTAGCTTTTAGCTATCAGCCATCAGCTTTTCGGTGGATGGCCAGCGCTATGCTTTCGAAAGACACCGTACGCGAACAACATCTGCTTCAGAAGAAAGAACGTAGCCCGTACTCAGGCTTTGACGACTTCGCCGCCCTCGACTTTCACCGGGATCTCCGGCAGCGGGCTCGGGGCCGGGCCTGCGATGACCTCGGCACCCCTGGCAGGGTCGTAGACCGAACCGTGGCATGGACAGGCGAGCTTGCCGGCTTTGTAGGCCACCGTGCAGCCCTGGTGGGTGCAGATCGCCGAGTACGCCACGAATTCCCCGTTCTTCAGGTGAACAAGTACAGCGGGACTTCCCGAGTCCTTGAAAGCGACGGCGCTTCCCGGCGCAACATCGGACTCACTCGCGATCGCCGCTCCTCCCGCCTTGGCATTCCCACCGGACGACGAAGCCTGCGAACCGCTCCCCGACGAACCTCCCCCCGAGTTTGCGTTGCCGTAGTCGCCCCCGGAGCCTCCCCCGCCGGATTTACCACCGCCGGAACTGCTGGCGCCTCCTCCGCAGGCGGCCAGCGAGGCAGCGGCTGCACCCACGCCAAGCGCGGTGCCGAGCCTGATGAACCTCTCGCGCGAAATCTTCTCCAAGGTTTCTCCTCCTCGTCGCTAGGGGGTCCCTTTGATATACGCAAGACCCCCTTCTCCGGTTCTACTCCGAGACAAAGCGGATAGTTCCAGCTATCTCCGGCGTGGCTCTGAGTAGCGGTGATCATGCGAAATCCACCCTTCAATCCCTTGCGTCCCCTGGTGCGTATAAGATTTAGAAACTCGGCCAACCCGTGGAAGGAGTTCGACCTGTGAACGGCATGGTGTGGGTGCGCGTCCTGATCGGGGCCGTCTGGCTCAACGGCGGCCTGGAGAAGCTGCTCAACCCGAGCTTCCCCCGGCAGTTCGCCGCAAGCCTCCAGGCAGGGGGCTTCATCTCGCAGGCTCCGCCGTTCTTCCAGGACTTCATGAAGGATTATGTGGTCCCCAACGCCGAGCTCTTCGCCCAGCTCATGCGCGCGGGGGAGTTGACCCTCGGGATCGCCCTAATACTTGGTCTTATAACCAACCTCGCCGCCATAGGCAGCGTCGGTTTGAGCGCCGTGATCTCGCTCTCCCAGGGAGGCGTGGGACTGGGGACAGGCCTCGGCTCCCCCGAGTTCCTCACGATAAACGTGCTTGTGGCCCTGATCTCGGTCGTGATACTCTTGAGTCCCGCCGCGAAGAACATCTCTGTGGACTCCCGCCTCGCCGAACGTAGCCCTGGACTCTCGCCCCTTCTGATCAACCGCCGTCGCCGGGCCTAGCGGATCACGTACCGGCGACGATGGCGTAATCGCGTATCTGCTGGTAGAGGGGCAAACACTCCTCCAACAACGGCTTGAGATGTTCCGGGAATAGCCCCGTAAAGGGACTGTAAGGTGCGAATCCGGTCGAGGCGTGGACGTTGTGGTACCAGTGCGTGGCCCACACGCCGTCTTCAGGCTTCGGACCTGCGGGCCAGGAGAGCATCGCTTCCTCGAAATGTATGCCAAGCCTGGCGCACATCTGGCGCAGTACGCCACGCGGGTCGAGCAGTAGCTCGCGGGCGTCGAGTACTACGGGTTCCTCGCCGTGGGCCAGCATCGAGCCGAGAATCCCAGCCTGTTCCCGAAGGCCCGTATCACGCAGGGTCGGGGAGGGAAGCTGCCTGGTCAACGAGGGGAGCATCTCGGTGGGGTCCCGGATCAGGAGCACGTTCGTAATGCTGCTCAAGAAAGCAGGATCCAGGCCAGGAAGGTGGTGCGCCATGTTCTTGAAGAAGCGGACAGGCCGCTCACAGGGACCGAGGATGACCTCCCTCACCACCCGCTCGCCGTCCTGTTCCATCGCCTCCATGACCTCCCTGGCGCCCGGATGATCCGCGCCTGTAGATCTCAGGTAGTGCCCATATAGCGGCTCGTCCACAACTACGGTATCCGTCCGTTGCCTGAAGGAGTACATGAGCGCCGTCGAGACGTTGCGCGGCCCCGACCACACAGACAATCTCAGGCACTCCGACACCGCTATTTCCTCGTCGCCGCGGCTACAGCCTCCGCGTACAGTTCCGTGAGACATGCGGTCAGTTCACCGCGCCCGCCCGTACCGATGGCACGCCCGTCCACCTCAATGACAGGCGTTATGCCGCCGAAGGTGCCTGTGACGAACGCCTCGTCCGCGCCGTACACGTCTGTTAGGGAGAAGACCCGCTCGAAGACGGGGACGTTCTCAGCCAGGCAGAGCTCTATGACGATGCGGCGCGTGATGCCGTTCAGGGAGTAGTGGCCCGTCGAGGTCCACACCTCGCCGCGGCGAACGATGAAGAAGTTGGTGGCGTTGCACGTCGCAACCGCGCCGGTCGGGTCGAGCATCAGGGCCTCGTCGGCGCCGGCCTTCAGGGCCTGCACGAGGGCTATCACTTCGTGCAGCTTGCTATGGCAGTTGAGCCTCTGGTCCAGCGTATCCGGCGACGGGCGGCGCACCGTCGAGGTGAAGAGCCTGACGCCCCTTTCGTTTACCCCAGGGTCGGCTACCTTGTGCTCGGCGATGATGACGACGTTCGGGCCGCCCACAGCGAGACGAGGGTCCTGAGAC
>DASSJP010000044.1:0-2914 GCA_035691165.1 Rubrobacter sp. | reverse complement strand
CCGAAACAGGGGTCTCAGAATATCTCCCTCGACCGGAGGTTGTATCAGGGGCCATTCCTCCATCGGAGGCCAGTCGTCAGGGAGGGAGAGGACCTTGAAGTGGAAGTACCCGTGGCGCGTGCGGCGACTCTCGTCCCACCTGAAGAAGTCCGACTTCCCCGGCTGGCAGAGCAGCACGGACCCTGGCGGCGCAGGTATAGCTGTCCCCTCCAGACGGTACTCCACGTCGCCTTCGATAACCCACACGAACTCGAAGTCGCGGGTGATCCTCGGTCCGAACGTAGCCCCCGCCGGATAGGTGGCGACGCCCGTCATAATCGGTCGCGAGAGTTCCAGGTCAGCAATCAATCTTCAAGGCGGGTTCGGGAGCAGCCTGTACTGGCGGGGCGTCTTTCCGCTGATCTTCTTGAAAGCTTCGTAGAAGCGGCTGATGGACCCGAAGCCGGTCTCGAAGGCGATGCGTGAAACCTCCTGGTCGGTAGAGAGCAGCAGGTATTGCGCCTGGCAGACGCGCAGGCGTGTGATGTAGGTGCTCAGCGTGATCCCGTAGTGCCGCCGGAACAGCGTCATGGCGTAGTTGGGGTGGAGTCCGACGTACCGCGCCACGTCCTCGAGGCGCAGCGGCCCGGCGTGGTTCTCTGCGACGTAGCGCGCCATCTCGCTGACCTTCCGCACCGGACCCGCCTCAGACGGGACGGGTTCGCCGCACGGCTCGTCGGCCTGGTCCAAGGCGAGTCGCATCACGCGCGTTTCGACCTCACGGATGATCAGACGCCGCCGGGCTTCGTCCGCGTTTGGCAGCTCGTCGCACCACCGGTCGAGAAGCGGGAGATCCGCTTCGGAGGGCTCGACATCAACGATCATCTCGCCGCTCATGACGCGCCTGGTGAACGAGTTCGGCAACCCGAGGCCCAGGGCCCACACCAGCGGCACGTAGACCCAGTAGAACCTCTCCATCTCCGTCCTGCTCACGACGCTGTGCGGCATCCCGGCCCAGAACAGCGCGAGTTTGCCTGGTGGGACGCGGACCAGAGATCCCGCCAACAGGTAGGTGAGGCTCCCTCCGACTGCGTAGTTGATCTCCACCTGATCGTGCCAGTGGAAAGGCATCGAGGCGAGCGGCTGACCGCACCAGATCCGGAACCCCGGTGCCTCATCCAGGTCGGTTGTGATGCTCTCCTGTTTCACCCCGATCTTAGTTTACCGGAATACGTTGGCCGATTTTCGGAAGATTTCGGAGAGATTAGCCACTAGAGTTCATGGATAGCAAGGGGAAAGGAGCAGCGCGTTGGAGACAATGCTTGCGGCGGAGGCTCGCGGACGGACCGGCCGGTCCTGTTCGGAGGCAGGGATTTTGGGGAGCAGCAGGGCGACCCTGGAAGAACGACCCGGGGCGGGGGTAGGATCTCTCGTCTCTCAAGTATCCCCATCCAGTCTTGCCGGCACCTATGTGTAGGCACGATAGGCATGGAAACATCAAGCAAATCAATACATATGGTGACGGTCGTGAGCCGGTGGCTTGCGACGGCTCGCAAGGGCCTTTGCCAGCACGAATTACGTTGACCCGTCGAGCCAAGAAATGTTACGATTACGCACTGTTCGACACAATCCCGGGGGAAAGGGTAGATACGGATGAAAGGCGCTAGCCGGCTTACGAGGCGGGACTTCCTGAAGCTGAGTGGTGCCGGAGCGGCGGGCATTGGGTTGCTCGGCGTCTACGGATGCGGTGGAGGAGGCGGCTCTACCGGACAGGTCGACTGGGCTTCCTGGGCCAACAGCGGTGAGGCCGAGCGCTTCAGGGAGTACACCGACCACTTCATGAAGGAATACCCCAAGATCGAGGTCACCTACACCCCCACCCCCAACTACGACGATTACCATCCCAAGATCCTTACGCAGCTCAACGGCGGCACCGCCCCTGATGCCTTCTACGCGGGCGACATATGGGTGGCCCAGTTCATAAAGAACGGGACCATCAAGCCGCTCAAAGACCTGATGATGGGCGACCTCAGCGAGGCCAAGCCTGACGAATTCGCGGCAGGGTTGTGGGGACCTGCGATGACGAGTGATGGCACAATCTACGGTATCCCCGTCGACTGTAACCCCACCCTCATCTGGTACAACAAAGGGGTTCTTCAGGACGCGAATATCAGCGACGATCCCATGGACCTCTACGAGAACGGCGAGTGGAAGTGGGACGTCTTCCAGCAGATGTGCGAGCAGGTCGCCTCGTCGGGCAACACCAACGGGTTCATGTTCGAGAACGGCAACAACTACTTCTACTCGTGGTGCCGGCAGAACGGCGGGACGCCCTACGACGGCGAAAAATGCATCGTGAACGAGGACGAGAAGTCGGTTGCTGCCTTCCAGTGGATGTACGACAACATCAGTAGCGAGGCTTTCACGTATGCGGGGAACCTCCCGACGGGACAGACCTCCGACGCCCAGTTCAACTCAAGCCGCGCGGCCTTTATCGAGGCGGGCCGGTGGCTGTTGCCCGTCTTCAAGCAGAACAAGAGCCTCGAGTACGACGTCGTCCCTTTCCCGACCAACACGGACAACGACATGGAACCAGGGTGGGTCGCCGTCGCTTACATGGTGATGAACAAGAAGACTCAGAGCGTCAAGGACACGTTCACTTTCATCACCAACTTCACCTCCCCTGCAGGGCAGAAGTTCAGGCTGGAGGAGGCCGGCAACGCCGTGCCATCGGTGCTCCACGGTGCCAACGATGTCGTTACCAAAGACACAGCCCTGGATGGGGCGAAGTACTTCCTGGACATTCGCAATGACGGTACCGTGGGCTACGCCGAGCTCAACGTGCCGGGTCTCGTGGAGGACATGCAGGACGTCCTCGAGAAGCGCCTCTGGCTGCCCAACGGCGACGGTGACGTGCAGGGGGCGCTCGACGAGA
>DASSJP010000043.1:0-2000 GCA_035691165.1 Rubrobacter sp. | reverse complement strand
AGTTTGACCATGAGAGAGCGCCAGCCCGTGGGTTTGTACTCCTCGAACTGATCCTCTTCTTCCTCTTCCTTCTCGTCGTCCGAGTCGATGAATGAGGCGCCGAGCGACTCCGCCTGCTCCTTGGTCTCGGGACGGATGTCGTAGGCGAACACCTCGCCCCCGAGCCTGTTCATGATGGCGATAGCCTGCAATCCTGCCACGGCCACGCCGAGCACGAGGACGTTCGCCGCCTTGGTGGTGCCTGCCGCGGTCGAGAGCATCGGCACGTACTTTCCTAGATTATCGGCCGCGATAAGGGCGCACTTGTAGCCTGCGATGGAACCCATCGAGGAGAGGGCGTCCATGCTCTGCGCGACGCTGGTGCGTGGGATCTTCTCGTTTGAGAGCACGGTGACGCCGGCCTCGGCCAGTTGCTTGACGAGCGCGGGGTCCTGGGGACCGTTGAGGAAGCAGATCAAGGCCAGACCCTCGCGCATGTGGCCGATCTCATCACCCGTGGGCTTGGCCACCTTGACGACGATGTCAGCCTCGCCGTAGACGTCTTCCGCGCTCTCTACGACCTTTGCCCCGGCCTCCTCGTAGTTCGCGTCGAGGTTGTAGTCGCGGCCAGCGCCAGACTCGACGATGACCTCGAAACCGTCCTTGACGAGCCTGCCGACAGTCTCGGGCACAAGCCCGACCCGGCGCTCTCCATCACTTGTCTCGCGTGGTATTCCAACTTTCACGCGGCAGATTATAACGTCGTAAGCGGACTCGCGCTTACGCAGGCCAACCGTTACCAACAAAATTCCGTTTTGTAATCGAAATGTCACCTTTGGGGCTTAAAGTCCTACTATCGACCACTGAAGCTACTCGAGAAAGGGGGTCGAGGACGATGAAGAAGATAAGAACCGGGCACACGACAATGACGCTGACGGCGCTCGTGGCGGCCGTGGTTCTGTTCGCCGGGCTCGGCTTTCTGGGGTATTCAGTGCTTGCAGGGGGCTCTCCGGCCTCTGCCGAGAGTCCTGAGAGGGTACACGGCAGGATCTCGGAGGATCTCGAAAAGAAGTTCCAGAGGAGTATCCCTGAGAGGATCGTCGAGAAGATCAGGGGTCCCAGGGTAAAGACGCCTGAGAGCAAGCGGCTCAAGCTCACCGTTCCCGAGATGGACCGTGTGGACGGTGTGCCCGTCTACGACGCCCCCGAGGGCGGATACGAGAAGGCACTCCACGATGGCGTGGTGCACGTGAGGGGCACGCAGTTTCCCTGGCAGAAGGTAGCCAACGTCTACATAGCCGGTCACAGGGTTGGTTATCCGGGGACGAAGAGCAACCTCGTCTTCTGGGACCTCAACAAGCTGAAGAAGGGGGATAAGATCTTCCTCACCGATTCAGACGGTACCCGCTATACGTACGAGGTATTCAAGAAGCAGGTGATCTCCCCCGACAAAGTCAGCATCCTCAAGCCCATAAAGGGGAAGAATATCGTCAGCCTGCAGACCTGTACGCTCCCCGACTACTCGCACCGGCTCATAGTGCAGGGCGAACTGAAGGGCAAGGAAAAGTAAGAGTTTTCGACCTGGGGCCCTGAAACGTTATCGGCAGGGCCCCATTTTGTAACCTGAATGTTACTTTCGCAGGGTATATCTCTACAAATAGATTGGCGGAGAGGAGGTAGAAGGGCGTGAAGACTTACAAGACGAGAAGAAGCGGGGGCAGGATATTGGGCTCCCTCGCGGCCACCCTGCTCGTAGCGTCGGGGCTCGTTCTGGTGGGGTACTCCTTCCTCATGGGAGATCCCTTCGCCAGCGCGGCCGTCTTCGCGCACAAGCCCCCTGGCAACTCGACGATGACCCTGACGGTCCCCGAGATGCAGCGGGTTGACCGGGTGCCCGTCTACACGGGCGCTGCTGGCGACGAGGCCGCGTTGCACGACGGGACGCTCCATGTAGATGGGACGGGCTTCCCGTGGCAGACGGGGTCCAACGTCTACATAGCCGGTCACAGGGTTGGTTATCC
>DASSJP010000042.1:0-2421 GCA_035691165.1 Rubrobacter sp. | reverse complement strand
CGGGTACTGCATCGCTGGTGAAGTCCTGGGCGCCCTGGATGAAACGGGCCCTGTACAGGGTGTTGTTGCGGGGTTTGACGCCGGCCAGGCTGAACTCGCCGCCAGTGTTGGTCAGGACGCCTACGGCGGGCATTTTCGGTACCGGTACCCATACCGCGGTGCCTGCGATCTTCTGCTCCAGCAGTATCCTCTGGCCGGAGACGCTGTCACCGTTCCTGTGGATGAGCTTGCCTTTCAGTTCGGTCGCCTTGCCGACGACGATCCTGGCCAGGGTCGCCTTCAGGTTGAGATCCGTGGAGGGTGCGGGGTCGCTCCTGGCCACGCCACCCGCGGCCCCGAGGGCTGCGAGCATCAACGCCAGACCGCAACGGCCATGAGGATGCCCCGCAGCTTCACCGCTCCGAGCGAGTATCCGTGCATCGACTGTCTCCTTTCGCGCTCCGCGACCGGCAATACCCTCTCGTCTCCGGTCCTCTGGTTCGTCTCGAAAACGTTAACAAGCGCCCCATAGCGGATATCCCCGTATGGACGGTCTTTTCATAGCCCAATCGGGCCAGTCGGTTCTCGGGCCGGGATCACCCTTGACGTTGAGACCCCGGGTGCGTTAGCATCCACGCCTAACGCGAACTCGCATCGAGAGCGGTGGAGGGAACTGGCCCTGAGAAACCGCGGCAACCGGCGGTAGAACCGACCGCAAGGTGCCAAGTCCAGCAGGAGGTGGCGAGAGCCCATCCTGGGAGATGTGGGGAGAGCCGTATGGCCTCTTCTACGGAGCGGGTTGCGCGTAAGGCACAACGCCGTAGAACGCGACCGAGAGGAGGCTGCATTACTGCCGAGTATGACACTAGACCCGGGGGCCGGCGCTAGCCACGCCCCGGCCCGATCGGGCAGATCCCACCATTGCATAGGCTCTTTCGAGCCGGAACTCGGCGGAAGCCTGCAAGAGGTCACGCTGGCCTACGAGACCTGGGGCGAGCTGAACGAGGCCGCGGACAACGCCGTGCTGCTCGTCCACGCCCTCACAGGCGATTCGCACGCCGCAGGAGGTCCCTCCGAAGAATACAGGCGCGGTGGCTGGTGGGACCCGATGGTCGGGCCAGGGCTCGCCGTAGACACCGAAAAGTACTTCGTCGTCTGCTCGAACGTCGTCGGAGGCTGCTCGGGGAGCACGGGACCAGCTTCCTTCGAACCGGAGACAGGGCGCTCTTATGGAATGCGTTTCCCCATTGTCACGATCAGGGACATGGTCAGGGCGCAGCGGCGACTGCTCGACTCTCTTGGCGTGCGACGGCTCGCCCTCGTGGCAGGCGGTTCCATCGGCGGGCAGCAGGCGCTCGAGTGGGCAGTCGAGTTCCCCGATTTCGTCGAGAAGTCTATTCCGATCGCCGCCACAGGCGCCCTCGGGCCGCAGGGGATCGGGATGAGTGAGATCGGACGCCGCGCCATCATGGCCGACCCTGACTGGCAGGACGGTGACTACTACGGAACCGGAAGAAGCCCGGACAGGGGCCTCGCCATCGCCCGTATGGCTGGCATGATGACCTACCAGAGCGCCGCGGGACAGTGGGAGAGATTTGGGCGGAGACCCGCGAGCCGTCCCGCGCTGGAGAAGGAGTTCGGCGGGAGGTTCGAGATCGAGAGCTACCTCCACTACCAGGGGAGGGAGCTTACACAGCGCTTCGATGCCAACTCATACCTCTACCTCTCGCGGGCTATGGATATCTACGACGTGGCGAACGGCTACGAGTCGGACGAAGAGGCGTACTCGCATATCGAGGGCGAGGTGATTTTCGTGGGGATCACGAGCGACTGGCTCTTCCCCGCGGCCGAGGTACGCGATGCGGCAGAGAGGGCGAGCAGGGCGGGAGCGCGCGCACACTACGCCGAGATAGATACACTAAGCGGCCACGACGCTTTCTTGAAGGACTGGAAAGAACTCGCAGAAGCGATACAACCATTCGTCAACGAACAGGAGGGACCATGACAGACACGACAGACCAGGAGATCCAGGAGCGCGACTACGGGTTCGATACCCTGGCGCTGCACGCGGGGCAGGAAGTCGACTCGAATACCACGGCCCGGGCCGTACCGATCTACCAGTCCACCTCCTACGTCTTCCATGACACGGACCACGCGGCGAACCTCTTCTCGCTCGCCGAAGAGGGCAACATATACACCAGGATCATGAACCCTACGACCGACGTCTTCGAGAAGCGGGTCGCCGCACTCGAGAAGGGCGTAGGCGCCCTCGGAACAGCGTCGGGCCAGGCGGCGCAGGCGTTGGCTATCCTGAACATCATGGGGGCGGGGGACGAGATCGTCTCAGCCGCGGAGCTCTACGGCGGAACGTACAACCAATTTCACTACACTCTTCCCAAGGTAGGTATAGACGTCAAGTTCGTGGACTCGAGGAAGCCCGAG
>DASSJP010000041.1:0-2943 GCA_035691165.1 Rubrobacter sp. | reverse complement strand
TGTGACCCAACATTACTGACTGCTCCTGTGATCTTAAGGAGGCTCAGTAAGGGTCGAGGCCGAACTCCTCGTCCGGCTCGGCGCGCCCAGCGTAGACTTCCTCTACGCACTCGTAACGGTACGAGTGTGCCGCGACGAGCTCGCGTACCTGTGCCTCCTCCTGCTGTTCTATCGAGGGATGTTCCCGTCCCAGATGTATCAGGATCTCTCTGGAGAGCTCTCCTTCATCCCAAGCTTCCAAGTGGCGCCCACAGCCACAGAGCAGTGCCCACCGCATCTAATCTTCCTCCTTTACCCTCGAGCACCCGAGCGCGTACCTCAACCATGTGTAACAGCCCACTTGGCTCTTCTCACTCTCAAACGTCGCGAGATAGTCTCCCACCGATGAGGAGTAGTCATAGCTTCCGCTCGGTTCGCCGCCTGGGCCATCTGGCTCGGTGTACCTCGCCGGTAGCTCAACCCAGGTGTCTAGTCCTCGACTGCCGACCTCCTCCCAAAGGGCCCAACCCGCCTCGCCCTCGAGGGTTGGCTCATTGATTTTCGCGAATGAGTAGAGCAACGACATTGCTAAAACCCTTTCCTCTTCGTACCGATCGCCTCCCGAAGGACGCATACTAACCCTACGGACTACACTACTACCAATCGTCGTAACGACTCGCTAGCCACTGGCGTACGAGTGCCATTGAGATCTCTCCTTATTGTTCCCGTATTTATAACTTTGTCTACCAATATAGTTAACATCGGTGAACTCTAGAACAAGTAGCGATCGGCGTCAAGGGCCAGGAGAAGATTTTTTGAGAACTTCGAGGTTGCTGGTCGGGTGCGACGATAAGAGGTTCTTTACACATTCTGTTCAGCCAAATGCATGGACAGTGAAAGTCTCCGAAGCTCGAATGCCATGTACTTCCTCGTGATTTCTTCACTACTTTGGTGTAGAAAATAGTGGCATCATCGGAAGATCGTGAAGAGGAGGTGGTCTCGGGATGATATCTGCGGAGGAGATGATCCTGCGCCTGGTGGTGGCGGCCGTCCTGGGCGGCCTCGTGGGGTTGGAGCGCGAGCGGTTGGAGTGGGCCGCAGGGATGAGAACCCACGCCCTCGTTTCGCTGGGATCCGCACTCTTCATGGTGGTCTCCATCTTCGGCTTCTCGGACGTCTTGAACGAGCAGCACGTGGTCCTCGATCCCTCTCGCGTGGCCGCGCAGGTGGCCAGCGGGATAGGGTTCATCGGGGCGGGTACGATCATCCTGCGCAGGGAGGTCGTCAAGGGACTGACCACTGCAGCCAGCATCTGGGCGGTGGCCGCGGTGGGGTTGGCGGTAGGCGGCGGCATGTTCCTTGCCGCAGGGTCAGCCACCTTCTTGGCTCTCGCCCTCCTCGCGCTCGCCAAGCCTCTGAAGGCCAGGCTGTTTCCTAACCGTAATGAGGCCAGGCGCGTGAGGCTGGTCGTCGAGAGGGGGATTGCGCTGGCCGAGCTGAGGGAAGAGATCGATGCCTCAGAGGTGCCTTTGGAGCGCATCGTAGTGTGGCCAGGTTCTGCCTCAGAGGAGGACGACGCGGAACTGGTCTTGGGCAAAGGCAGCCGGGAGGAGGAACTGCTCTCCCTGATGGACGGTCTGCGCCGGGTCTCGGGGGTCCGTGAGGTGAACTCGGCCCTGACGAACGGATCGGCCGAGCCAAATCCCGAGTAGTAAGCCGAAACGGCTCTGCTCACACGAGTGGAAGGTAGGTGTTCCAGGAGACTCATGATGTCCCCGGCTCGTGTACGCTAGCTCCTCCGCCATCGCCGCTTCAGGCAATACCCTGCAATGGGTATCGGGCATTCCAGACCTGGTAACGAGCCCGCCTCTCCGGCACGCGTCTCCAGCCTGATCGTACATGCACCTGGCGTACTCGCCGCTTGACACCGACGCCCTGTTGGTTTAGCCACCCGCAATATCAACTGAATCTATAGGCAATATAAACAATATCGAGGAAGTTTTACGCTGGAGCTTATCCGACGTGCGAGAGGCGTCTGACGCCCCCGCGGGCGACGCGGCAAGAGAGTTCGAGTTCATGGAGGGAGAACACACGATGGCACAAGAAGCTGCTCTGAGGGCCAAGAACGGGCCGGAGAACAGAAAGGCCTTGCCCGTATTCGACGTCGATATACACGAATCGGTGGTCTGCAGGGAAGAGGAACTCGCTCCCGGGCAGATGCGGACGCTCCGGAACGGCGCCGGTCGTCGTGGTCTGCAGCGCCGTCGGCGAGTACCACGCGATCCGCGGCATCTGCCCGCACCAGGGGGCGTTGTTGGGCAGGGGCCACCTGTGGTCGCTCACCGTCTCGGAAGAGCCCGGCGTCTACGGTCTGGCTGAGAAAGCGGAGATACTTCGCTGCCCCTGGCACAGCTTCGATTACGACGTGAAGACCGGAAGGTGCGTGAGCGACCCCGGCTGCGCGTCAGGACGTACCCGGTCTCCGTGGAAGACGGGCGCATCGTCGTTGACCTGAGCAAGAAACGCCCCTGAGCTTGGTTCGCGCTGAAGTAAAGAGCATCGGACGGAGGTAGGAGGGAATGCCCGACGAAGCAACATCGACAACTCCCGGCTCCCGAGCGCTCGCGCCGACCAGGGACCGTGAGACGATGCCCGCAGGCAAGGGCCGCGTCCCAGGCCACGGTCCCCCCTCCCTGCTCGGGGTGGTGCCGGAACTGGTGCTCGCTGCCCTCGCCGCGTACCTGTTCGTACTCGCGAGGAACTTCCAGTACGAGCCGCAACCCGAGCAACTCGGTCCCGGCTTCTGGCCCAAGTTGCTGTGTGCCGGCATCTTCGTCTGCGCTCTCGTGCGCGGCGCCCAGAAACTCCGTGTTCGCGCCGCGCCGGTATCCTGCGCGACGAAAGCCGAGGAAGATCACATCCGGTGGCGGCGACTTGCGCTGGCGCTGGTCGTCGGGTACGTGT
>DASSJP010000040.1:0-6651 GCA_035691165.1 Rubrobacter sp. | reverse complement strand
AAGTCCAGGAGCGCGCTCACCGCCTGCACCGTGCGCTCGTCGGGTTCGGCAGAAATGAGGGCTTCGCGCACGAGACCCGCGATGGTGGCCCTCATGTATGCCTCCCACTCTTGGACCGCGGGAAGCTGGCGCTCCTGGAAGTCAGTTTCGATGTACGCAGCCCCCCGCTCGTAGAAGTCGAAGAGCTCGGCGATCAAACACTCCAGCCGCTCCTGGGGTGAGCTAGCCCCGGCGAAGATCTGGAGAGCATCCTCCAGTGAAGGCGGTCGCGTGATGGCGTACATCAGCTCCCCACAAGCCGGCACCAGCTCATCGAGCGAAGGAAAGTGCTTGTACACGGTCCCCACCGAAACGTCGGCGCGCCGGGCGATGTCCTGCCACGAAGTACCGAAAATGCCCTTCTCGGAGTGCAGCGCGAGGGTAGCCTCCAGAATGCGCTGCCGGGTCTCCTCTACGGCGGCCCTGCGATTGTCCATGCTGTACTTGCGAGGAGCCAAATCTCACCTTTCTATTAAATGAATATATTTTTCATTTAATATCTCATATCAGCAGGAGCGGTGTCAAGGGGTCAGGGAAGATCTTCTGGGTAGGCCGCTTAGGTCTGGGCCTTCTCGACTTGATAAAATACCCACTCACGACTTTCCGCAAAAGACTTCGTACCCGCTGGTCTCGTGAATCGGGCAGCTAGACCAGCACTTCAGGCTCCTCACCTAGCGTGGCGAAGAAGCGGACCTTCGGGGCGTTGTGAGTACGTACGGTTGTTAGGGGTATAGCGGAGGGCGTCCACAGGGTATACATTCATCACCAGCAGAACTGTTCGTAAGGAGGACCATCGTGGCGATAGCGACCATCAACCCGGCGACAGGCGAAGAAGTGAAGACCTTCGATCCTCTGGGCGACGAGGAGATAGACCGGAAACTCTCTCTCGCAGCCGAGACCTTCCGCGAGTATCGCAAGACCTCCTTCGAAGAGCGCTCCAGGATGCTCCTCAGGGCGGCTGAGATCCTCGAGGAAGAGGCCGAAGACTTCGGGCGCCTGATGACGGGAGAGATGGGCAAGACCCTCGCCGCGGCGACCGCCGAGGCCCAGAAGTGCGCCCGCGGCTGCCGCTACTACGCCGAGAACGCACAGAAGATGCTCGCCGACGAGGAGGTCGAGCTAGAAGGCGCGAAAGCCTTCATCCGCTACCAGCCCATCGGGCCCGTGCTCGCCGTGATGCCTTGGAACTTCCCGTTCTGGCAGGTCTTCCGGTTCGCGGCGCCCGCGCTCATGGCCGGAAACGTGGGCCTCCTCAAGCACGCCTCCAACGTGCCGCAGTGCGCCCTCGCCATAGAGGACATCATCCACAGGGCTGGATTTCCAGAAGGGGCTTTCCAGACGCTCCTCATCTCTTCCTCACAGGTCCAGGCCGTCATCGACGACCCGAGGGTGAGGGCGGCGACCCTCACGGGCAGCGAAGGGGCTGGCCGCCAGGTCGCGAGCGAGGCGGGGGAGAACATAAAGAAGACCGTTCTGGAACTGGGCGGCAGTGATCCCTTCATAGTGATGCCGAGCGCCGATCTGGATAAAGCCGTGAGCATGGCCGTCACCTCGCGGACGCTCAACAACGGCCAGTCCTGCATCAACGCCAAGAGGATCATCGTGCACGAAGAGATAGCCGAGGAGTTCGAGCGCCGCTACGTCGAGAGCATGCAGGCCCTGCGAGTGGGCGACCCGATGGACGGAGACACAGACATGGGGCCGCTCGCCACACCGGACATACTCGAAGAGGTCGACTCTCAGGTCAGGAAGAGCGTCGATGCGGGCGCGCGCGTGCTCACGGGCGCCGAACCTATGGAGGGACCCGGCAACTTCTACCCACCGACGGTTATCACGGACATTCCCAAAGAATCGCCGGCTTATAAGGAGGAGATCTTCGGTCCCGTAGCATCGCTTTTCCGTGCAAGGGACATAGACGAGGCGATAACCATTGCCAACGACACCTCTTTCGGTCTCGGCTCGAGCTCGTGGACCAACGACCCCGACGAGCAGGAGCGCTTCGTCAACGAGATAGAGGCGGGGATGGTCTACATAAACAAGATGACCGAGTCTACCCCCGAGGTTCCTTTCGGCGGCGTCAAGAACTCGGGCTACGGGCGCGAGCTCTCCGTCTTCGGCATCCGCGAGTTCGTCAACGCGAAGACCGTCTGGATCGACACGAGCGCGGAGGGAGCAGGCGCGGCGGCATCGGAGTAGCGTGAAAGCTCTTGCTGACGGCCTGGTCATCACCCGCTAAGCTCGAAGGTGTGATAAGAGATGGCGAACATACGCGGGAAGCATCTGCAGCCGGGTCGCACGGTGGATGGAACATGATCCTGCTGCGTCTTTTGGGTATCGGGGCCGCCTACGGCGTCGGCTTCATGTTCGTGAAATCGCTCTTCCCCGAGCCTTTCGTGCTCCTGATCCTGCAGGGCGGGCAGAGTAGCGAGGGCGACCTGACCTCGCTCGCCCTCGTCTACATGGGCGTGGGCCTGCTCGCCGGGCTCATCGCAGGCCCCATATTCGGCGGCGCACTGCTACTCCTGAGGCGTGGCCGGTCTGAGGACTCGGGTCCCAGACTCCTCCTCAGCGTCGCCATGGCACTGCTTACGGGTTTGATCTCCGGCGTCCTCACCCTCGTCGTGTACGCTACGGGCATCCTCCCTGCCGGCGGTGTCCTCGACCCATTGCGCCTCATAAGCGATGCCAACCACCCGCCCGGCGTACCACTCCTCGTGGCCTGGACTATCGCCCGCGATCTGCTTCCCGCCGGGCTCGCCGGACTCTTCCTCTCGCCACTGGCGGGAGGCACGCTCCAGCGCCTCTACACCGCGGAAAGACGGCCGGAACAGAAACGCTACGATTGGGAAGATGTTTAGAAGGCTTCAGGCTACAGGTATCAGGCTTCAGCAAGGTTTGCAAAAGCTTCTCGGAGTGAGGCCTGCACCCAAAACTGACGGCTGAAACCTGAAGCCTTAAATAATGCTTACGAGAGCGGATATCTTGCACTCCGCAAGAGTATAGTCATCATGCCTGCCGGCAGCTCGGACCATGTACTCCAGGCAGTTGCTGCGGCAATCCACCTTACCGCAGGGAATCTCGACCGTCCCGAGATCCTCCACGATGCGCACCACGGGGTCGAGGTCGTCGCCAGGCAGCGCGTCCACGCGGCGCACGTATTCCCCCTCCTCGAAAAGTTCCCGCCCGTAGCGAAAAACGGTCATGCACAAATTGTACACTGGCTTGATCGATCATACCTGGCAGCGGGACTCATGGTTCGTGGGATCTCCCGAGCGGCTTGCTCTATGATTGGCCTACGGAAGCATAAGGTATCGAGTAAACAGGATGGAGAAGACGCTGGGACGGACGTTAACGCGAAGAGAGTTCTTGAAGGTAGCTGGTGCCGGGGTGGCCGGGGCGTCGCTGCTCGCCGGATGCGGACGAAATGGAATACTTCCGGACTTCCCCAACAATGCCCTGTCCGCGGACAAGGATACCAACGTGGTCCTCATCATCATGGACAGTTTGAGGAAGGATCACGTCGGCGCCTACGGGAACGACGGGATCAAGACGCCCAACCTCGACGCCCTCGCCAGGGAGAGCCTGCGCTTTACTCGCGCCTACCCTGAATCGGCGCCCACCATCTGCGCGAGGAGGGCCATACATACGGGCAGAAGGACCTGGCCCTTCAGGGATTGGCAACTTTACAGAGGCATAGACGTCCATCTGCAGGGCTGGCAGCCGATACCCAACGACCAGACGACCCTCGCCGAGATGATGCGAAAAGCCGGCTACGAGACGATGTTCGTAACCGACAATCTGCAACAGTACGATGCCTCCATGAACTTCCATCGCGGCTTCGACGCCTTCGACTTTATCCGGGGACAGAGCACCGACGACTACCGCCCTATGTGGACGGCCCCTCAGGAGATGGTAAGCCGGGCCCTGGTGAAGGAAGGCGAAACGGGGTCGGGGGGAAGCCTCTACTTCCAGCAGTACTTCGCCAATACGGCGTATCGCAGATCGGAGGAGGACTGGTTCGCCCCCCAGGTCTTTACGCGGGCGTCCGAGTTCCTGGAGACCACCAGATCCGGGAGTCCTTTCTTCCTTACCGTGGACTGCTACGATCCCCACGCGCCGTGGGACCCGCCAGAACAGTACGCAAATATGTACGACGAAGGTTACGAAGGTCCTGAGCCCTTCGCGCCGGTCGACGGACCCAGCGACTACCTCGACGGGCCGCAGATTCAGCGTATGGCCGCTCTCTACTCCGGCGAGGTGACGATGATGGACCGCTGGCTCGGCCATTTCCTCGACAAGATGGAAGAGATGAACCTCTTCGATAACACACTCCTGATCGCGCTCTCCGACCACGGCGTCGCCCACGGCGAGCACGGCATCGTCGGTAAGATCCCCTCCTCACTCTGGCCCGAGGTTACGGATATCCCGTTCTTGATCCGCCATCCAGGGGGAAAGGGCGCGGGAACGACGAGCGACTACTACGCCTCGACCCACGACGTCGCGCCGACGATCCTCGGCTTTCTCGGTATAGAGCGGGAGCTGGACGGCCAGGACCTCACCGTGATGCTCGACGGCGAAGAGCCGGAGGCGAGACCCCACTTCACGCTCGGATACGACGACCACGTCTTCACCAGGGACGAGGACTACGCCATGATCAGCCGCAACGACGGTACGGAGGCAAAGCTCTACGACCTGAGAGAGGACCCTGGCATGCACAAGGACATCGCAGGAGGGCGCTCCGACGTCACGCGCCGGATGTTCGACGACTACGTCCTGGAGGACGCCGGAGGACCCTTGCCCCGCTACCAACTCTGATCTCCGTGGTCCTGCGTACCCTCACGCACAGGGACGCCGCGACAGGAAGTAGAGACATTAGAATCGGCGTGTAGGTAGCCATGCCCTCCGACTACGGTTAGGAGCGACTTGTGAGCCAGACCTTCTACATCGTGGACGTGTTCGCCGAAGAGAAGTACTCGGGCAACCAGCTAGCCGTGGTCCGTGGCGGCGCGGGCTTGCCTGACGAGACCCTCGGGAAGATAGCCCTCGAGATGAACTACTCCGAGACGACGTTCGTCCTCGCGGAAGAAGAGCGCGACGGCGGCTACGAAGTCCGCATCTTCACGCCGGGCGGGGAGGTGCCCTTCGCCGGCCATCCGACCCTCGGCACGGCGTATGTGATCGGGCAGGAGATACTGGCCGAGCCCGTCGAGCGCATTACCCTGAACCTGAAAGCCGGCAAGATACCGGTGATCTTCGGTGACGTACTCTGGATGCGCCAGCTCACGCCCACCTTCGGCTCGACCCTGGACCCCGCACGTGTCTCCAGCGTTCTCGGCCTCGAGGAAGAGGATCTGGAGGACCGCTATCCCGTAGAGGAAGTATCCACCGGCCTACCCGCCATCGTCGTTCCGCTGAAGAGCCTCGACGCCCTGCGACGGTGCAGATTTGACAGGGAGCGTTACCTGGAATTCGCAGGTTCGGGGAAGAACCTGTACGTCTTCTGTCCGGAAGCACACGAGAACGGTCCCGGCGACCTCTCCGCCCGCATGTTCACAAGCGACCTCGGCTTCGCAGAGGACCCCGCAACAGGCAGCGCCGCGGGCTGCCTGGCCGGATACCTGGTCGAACACCGCTACTTCGGAACCGATTCCATAGACGTGCGTGTCGAACAGGGGTATGAGATCGGCCGCCCTTCGCTACTCTATCTCCGGGCGAATAGAGAAGGCGCCGGGACGAGCATCCACGTCGGCGGCAAGGTGCAGATGGTGGCGAGAGGCGAGTTGGTGTGAGCCGAAAGGCCGGGCACGTCGAGGTCCGTGAGGCGGGCGTCGACGACATCCGCGCGGTCCAGAGTGTGGCGCGGAAGACCTGGGACCACACCTACAAGGAGAGCATGCCCGAGAGCGTGCGGGCGGAGTTCGTCAGCCAGGCTTACTCGGCGGACTCGCTCCGGCGCAGGGTGGAGTCGAACGTCTTCCTGGTCGCAACTGAGCGCGGGGAGATCCTCGGGTTCGCGGATTTCAGATCACTCTCCGAAACGGAAGCGGAGCTCGCGGCGATCTACATCCTTCCGGGGATGCAGGGACGGGGGATCGGGGCGCGACTCCTCGAAGCCGGTATCGGCGCCTTCCCGCCCGGTACGAGGTTCGTTTTGCGGGTGGAGCAGGATAATGTGCGGGCCCAGCGGTTCTATGAGGCCAACGGTTTCAGACGTACCGGGGAACATACTGATGCCTTCTACGGCCACGTGGTCAACGAGATAGAGATGACCCTGCACGCCCCGGATTCCGCATCTTGAGGCGCGCTCCTTGTCGTGCTAGCTTTCCCATTATGGGCGATAAGTTGGCATAGGTTCTCGATAGTAAAGGGGGTCTGCGGACCCTCGACCGACCTCTTCGCCTGCAAGGCGGGCGCAATCTCAAGGAGAAGCCCATGTCCGACGCCAGATCCCCCGTCAACCCGGCTCAGCCATCTACCGACCTGCGCGGACGCGTGGCGCTCGTTACCGGTGTCGGGAGGAAACGTGGGATAGGCTCCGCTATCTGCCGGGAGTTCGCCTCCCGCGGCGCCGACGTCGTCCTCTCGTACTGGAAGCCCTACGACCGCGAGATG
>DASSJP010000039.1:0-3021 GCA_035691165.1 Rubrobacter sp. | reverse complement strand
GCCAGCTGATCCCCCGCCTCTTCGAACACCTGCGGAACTCCTTGGGCGACGAGGTCGAGTTGCTCCACGATGTCCACGAGCGCGTCCCGCCGATCCAGGCGATAGGCCTGGCCAGGGAACTCGAACCTCATCACCTGTTCTTCCTAGAGGACCCTTTCGCACCCGAGGACGTAGAGTATTTCCGGCTGTTGCGCCAGCGGACCGCGACACCTGTCGCGATGGGTGAGTTGTTCGTCAACCAGGCCGAATACGTGCCGCTCATTCGGGAACGTCTGATCGACTTTATCCGCGTGCATATCTCGGACATCGGCGGCCTGAGCATGGCCCGCAAGCTGGCGGCGTTCTGCGAGTTCTTCGGAGTACGAACTGCCTGGCATGGGCCTGGCGACGTCTCCCCCGTGGGCCACGCCGCCAATCTGCAGCTCGACCTCGCGTGCCACAACTTCGGAGTCCAGGAACAGCACGACTTCGACGAGATCACACGCGAGGTCTTCCCCGGATGCCCGGAGATCCGGGACGGCTACATGTGGCCCTCCGAGTCGCCCGGGCTCGGTGTTGACATCGACGAGAAGCTCGCGGCCAAGTACCCATTCCCCGAGGACCCGCTGAACGGTGGATGGCCGCCCGTCAGGCGTCTGGACGGAACCGTGATCCGACCTTGAAAGAGCAGACCGCCGAACTGCGCGGTTGCTATCCGATACTGGCTACGCCTTTTCTCCCCGACGGCGAGATAGACAAGAACAGCGTCGCCCGGCTCGTCAGGCACCTGAATACGGCCCGACTTCCGGGATTCACGATGTTCGGCCTGGCGAGCGAGTTCTACAAGCTCTCCGACGCCGACAGGGAGACCTTGATCGAGATTGCCTTCGATGCCAAGGCTCCTGAGCAAACCGTCATCGTCTCCGTCACAGCCCACAGCCACGAGGTCGCCGTGAAGCAGGCCAGGCGTGCCGAGGAGGCAGGCGCCGAAGCGCTTATGCTCCTTCCGCCTTATTTCCTCGGTCCTTCGGAGGACGACATAAGTCGGCACGTATTAATGGTAGCCGGAGCCACTTCGCTCCCGATCATGGTCCAGTACGCCCCGGCCCAGACGGGTATTAAGATGACCGCCGATTCTTTCCTGGATCTCAACCGGCAGGCGCCGAACGTCCGTTACGTCAAGGTCGAGAACGCGCCTCCGGGACCTCTGATCTCCGCTATCACAGAAGGCTCAAGCGGCACGATAGGGTGCCTCGTCGGTTACGGAGGACTGCATCTCGCAGACGGATTGCGTCGAGGCGCGATCGGCGTCCAGCCTTCCTCGGGCGTGGCTGACTACTACCAGCACATCTTGAAAGCTTTCGACGATGGCGATCTCGAAGGAGCATACTCCCTGCACGCGGACCTGCTGCCGCTCATCAATCTGCTCATGCAGGCGATAGAACCGCTCAATCGGCTGGAGAAGATCATCCTGAAAAAGCGCGGCATCATCGACCACGACTACTGCCGGGCCGCGAGCTACGAACCTGACGACCTCATGCTCGCCGAGCTCGACCGCTTCGTCGGAAATATCGCGGGCAGGCTACACCCTTCGGCCCCGTGGCCTGTGGAGCGGACGGCGGACGTGGAAGGTTAGAGATCAGGCCGCTTCGGGGACAGCGCGATGCTGACCATGATGATGTCGACCGCGGCGCTAAGCGCGCGAGACGCTACAGCCCTCATGGGTGCCGCGGCGCTTCCAGCCTCTCCCAGACCGCCCTCCAGGTCTCTTCTTTCTCCAACGCCACCGCGAACTGGAAGAGCCTCCGCGCCACCCGCGCCCGCAGGACCGACCTCCTGGGTGCAAGCCGGGCCAGCCTCCGCTCCTCCGCTTCAGCCAGTATCCTGGCGTTCCTCTCACGCGTGAGCTCTACAGAAAACCATTCGTGCACGCCGCGCCTCTCCCTCTCTCGCCTACCTGATGAGAGTACGGGCGAAAGCGGTCATAATCCTTCCTGATAACCTGTAGAGAGGCGAGGTTTTTCGGAGGTAGAGAAGGTGTACGGTTACCGTCCGACGACGAGGTTGCTCTCGATGCTGGAGCTGCTCCAGGCGCGCGGTAGGATGGGCGGTCCCGAGCTTGCAAGGCGGCTCGAGGTCGGCGAGAGGACCGTGCGCCGCTACGTGGCGATGCTCCAGGAGATGGGTGTGCCCGTCGAGGCCGAGCGGGGCAGGTACGGCGCCTACTCTTTGAGGCCTGGCTTCAAGTTGCCGCCGATGATGTTCACCGACGAGGAGGCGCTCGCGCTGGCGCTGGGGCTGCTATCGGCCCGCAGGCTCGGTCTATCTGGTGCAGCCCCTGCCGTAGAGGGCGCCCAGGCGAAACTGGAGCGCGTAATGCCCGAGGGGTTGCGCGAGCGGGTGCGGACCTTCGAGGAGGTCGTTGTCCCTGCGGCGGCCGCACCCGCGCGTCTTCCAGCCGGGGGTGTCGTCGTATCGATCAGCGCCGCCGTGCGGGAGCGGAGGCGGGTAAGGATGTGCTACCGGTCCAGCATCTCCGAGGAGACGGAGAGGGATGTGGACCCCTACGCCGTCGTTCAGGGAGATGCCTTCTGGTACACCCTCGGTTATTGCCATCTGCGGGAAGGGAGGCGCCTCTTCAGGCTGGACAGGGTGCTCGCGGTGGAGACACTCGACGAAGCTTTCGAGCTCCCGCCCGGCTTCGATACCCCCCAGGGGGTACTTGAGGCGCTTGCGGACATGCGGGAGGACCGCTGGTCCGTAGAGATATTGCTGGAGACGACGGTGGGGGAAGCGCGCGGGCAACTCCCGAAGATGGGCGTCTCGCTGGAAGAGACCCCGGAGGGTGTAGTCATGCGTTCTTCGACCTCGGACCTCGGGTGGATGGCGCGGGTGCTGGCAGGGCTCTCCTTCCCATTCGTGATACGCAGGCCGTCCGAGCTGCGCGAATCGCTGCGGCGCCTCGCCGCTGAGGTCGCGGCGCTCGCGGAGCGTACCGAAGATCCAGGCCAGTGAGGATCGCTGCATCACTCGTAGAAGAAA
>DASSJP010000038.1:0-2817 GCA_035691165.1 Rubrobacter sp. | reverse complement strand
CCTGTCTGGTAATTGCTGTTGTTGAGCCAGGTGGCTATCGTGCTCTTGTGTTCTCCCAGCTTGCGGAATTTCTCCCACCCACCGCGCGGAAGCGAGTTACTGGTTATGTGAGTGTTGTGGGCGTACTGGCCACGCTGGATGGTGGCTCGCCCTGGGCAACACAAGGGGAAGGTAGAGATCATGTTGGTGAACTTGACACCCTTGTTTGTGACGTTGTGCTTCAGAGCCGGCATCCTGTTTTCGGTGCCGGGGAACTGGTCGTCTGTGAGGACGAAGACTATATTAGGTTTGGCTTGACCCTGTGCCTCCATCCCGTCCTCCGATGTCGTCGCATATGCGAGCAGCACCGCTATTGCCATTGAAGCCAACACAACAACTGTTCTTCTCATTACCATCACCCTTGTTTAAAGGCATGCGGGAGGAACTGTTTTTGGCTCACTCCTACATACGATAGCCTCCCAAGTATCAAGGCTGGTGAGAGGCCAGTCTATGGGACCAGGGTCCCATTCTTTTGCTCACGAGTCCCATTCTTTGGAACTACTGCTTGTGAACTTCCGCCTTGTTTAACTCTGGGCAGGAGCTCGGTGGTCTCTAGAGCCGCTAAGCTTCTAGGGCGCCGGTTATACAGGGATCGCTCGCGAACTTCCTGTCGCCCATGAGAGATGGGTTGGCTTGTTCTAGGCTTGCGTCCCGCCGGTGCCCGTGGCGTGCGGAGTGACTCGAAAGAGGTATGGGAGCAGAGCACTCGAAGTCGGAATGTCCTTCGCGCGCTAATGGCACAGAGGTCCGACCGAAACGGAGGTGCATGCGCTCATGAAGGTCTTGATCGGAGTCGATCCCCACAAGACGTCGTTAGCCGTAGCGGCGCTCGACGAAGCTAAAGGCGAGCTCCTCGAGCGTGCCAGCTTCCCGCAGGACCGCGCCGGATCGAGAGCCCTCGAGCGCTGGGCGAGGAGGTTCTCCGAGCGGCGTTGGGCAGTGGAGAACGCCGGCGGCCTCGGTCGGTACCTGGCGGGGAGGTTGGCGGGCTCAGGCGAGTCGATGGTGGACGTGCCGCCCAAGCTCTCGGCACGGGTGCGCGTGCTCTCGAGCGGCAACGCTCGCAAGAACGACGAGCTCGATGCCTTGGCAACCGCCTTGGCCGCCTCGCGCAACGAAAGGCTTCCGGCGGTCGATGCCGAGGCCGCATCCGAGGTGCTGCGCCTGCTTTCCGAGAGGCGAGAGGATCTGGTGGCCGAACGCACCCGGGCGCTCAACCGCCTGCACGGGCTCCTGCGAGACCTCCTCCCCGGCGGGGTGGCCGGGAAACTCTCGGCCGACAGGACAGCGCGTATCCTGCGCGGCATACGGCCCAAGGGCGCCTCGGACCGCCTCAGACGGCGGTTGGCTTCGGAGATCTTGCGCGACGTCCGCACTCTGGATAGGAAGGCCGCCGACCTAGAAAGGCGCATCGAAGCCGAGGTGGAAGCTTCCGGCACCACCCTCACCGAGATCTTCGGCGTGGGTCCCATACTGGCCGCCAGGATCATAGGGGCGGTCGGCGACGCGGCGCGCTTTCCGACCAAGGCGCACTTTGCCTCCTACGCTGGCACGGCGCCGGTGGAAGCCTCCAGCGGCGAGGCGGTGCGTCACAGGCTTTCTCTGCTCGGCAACCGCAAGCTCAACTACGCCCTGCACATGGTAGCGGTGTGCCAGGCCAGGTCGGACGCCCGGGGCGGGGTCTACTACCGCAAGAAGATCGCGGAGGGCAAGTCCAGAAAGGAGGCGCTGCGGTGCCTCAAGAGGCGCGTCTGCGATGCCGTCTTAAGGTGCCTCGTGGCGGACTCGCGCACACCATCGTGCAGCGCCGCTTGACAAAGAGGAGCCTAGAACGCCGTACACGCGAAGTTCGCAGAATTAGCCTTCCACGCACTTCGGTGAATAAGCCTCACTTGATCAACCTTGACCAGCAGATTGATCAACATGTGTCATGTCAGCAGATTACGACGTAAGTACGCTCTAGTTGCTTGAAGAGAGACCTTTCGGAGAGGAGGTCGTCATGACCGCTCAACACACAGCGCCTATGTGGAGAAGGGTTCGCTCTCTGCCGCACACGCGCCTCGGGCGGTGGGCCATAGGACTGACAGTCGGCTCTGGGATACTCCTCATCTTCGGCCTTCTACTCTTCTTGAGCGTGGGGGGCTTTGAAGTCTCTGCTTGGGTATGGATGATCCTTGTAGCTGGCATACTGGCTGGCCCAGTCGTAGGGCTTATCGCCTTACTTAGAAACCCTCCACACGCTCCACCCATACCGCTGTCGAGACGGGTTGTCTTTGTATGGCTTGCTATGATGCCTTTGGCGCTCGTGGCAGCTGTGCCCATCGCCTTCGCGGCCCAGTTATTGCGCTATGAAGTGAGACACGATTTGTCGATAGTAACCGTCCTGCCCCTGGTTGGCATGATGGCGGGCGTAGTGGCTTTGCACTTCGTCCAAAGGGGAAGTGAGCGCTACGGTCTAGGGGGAACTATATATTCCTTAGCTTCCCTCATCGGCGGGGCGCTCATCGTGGTGGGCGCGCTCATCGGGAAAGTCTCCCAAGATTGGCTGCTAGGGACCAACTTGATGGGAGTGGGTTTGTGGACAGCGATTATAGGCTTGACAGCCCTCACGATCATAACCCTATACGCGAGAGTCGTGCCATGGTGGGGTGGGGTGGCGCTCATCATCGCTCACCCCGTAGGTGGGGCAATCATCTCAAACCTCCTCTTTTCCTTCCTCCCCGAGGGCCACAACGCGCATGCTCCGGAGGGGAAAATCGCGAGGGCCTTGGATCTAAC
>DASSJP010000037.1:0-21008 GCA_035691165.1 Rubrobacter sp. | reverse complement strand
GCCGCTGGTCCAGGTGCCGCCCCGCGGTGTATGGGGTTCTGGCGGGCAGTCTACATGGACCACCACCGAGGCCTGGCTCGGCGAACCGCTCGGGTCGGATCCCTCGCCTGACGAGATGGTTCTGCGCTACCTCAGGGCATTCGGTCCGGCCACCGTCGGAGACGTCCGGATCTGGTCGGGCCTGAGTGGGCTGCGCGGGGTGATCGAAGGTCTCAGGCCACGCCTGCGCACCTTCCGCGACGAGAACGGAAGGGAGATGTTCGATCTGCCTGACGCGCCGCTGCCGGACCCCGACACCCCGGCCCCGCCCCGCTTCCTGCCTGAGTACGATAACGTGATGCTCTCCCATGCAGACCGCTCCCGCATCATCCCGGATAACCGCCGCGTGCCGCTGCCTCCCGGCGGTGGCGGCGTCATCGGCACGCTTCTCATCGATGGCTTCTTACGCGGAACGTGGAAGACGAAACGAGCACGCGAGAGGGTGACGCTCGAGATAGAACCCTTCGAACCGCTCTCTAAAGAGGACGCCGACGCCCTGGCGGAGGAAGGGGAGCAGCTTGTCCGCTTCGTGGCTGGGTCGCAGGAAGAGTTCGAGGTCCGCTTCACCGGGAAGATCTAGAACGGGACGGCTTGCGCTGTGTGATCTCTCGGGCTACCTTGCATTGACACACTCCGAAGAGAACAGGAGACCCCTTGAGCGAGCACGATAGCAATCCGCCGGTCTCGACAGGCCGGGGCGATGACGGGACCACGACCCTTCTCGGGGCCGGAAGGCTGGGCAAGGACGACGCGCGAATAATCGTACTCGGCGACGTG
Organism: Rubrobacter sp.; assembly: GCA_035691165.1. GTDB lineage: Bacteria > Actinomycetota > Rubrobacteria > Rubrobacterales > Rubrobacteraceae > Rubrobacter_D. Next base: position 20,192 of record DASSJP010000037.1, on the reverse strand, counting down.
GACGAGGCGAGCTCGTTCCTCGGCCTGGCCCGGGCCGAGGCAGACGATGAGGTCGGGGGACTCTTGATCGAGCTTCAGCGCCTCCTCTACCGCATCATGGGCGACGTGGCGATGCCTAGGGAGGACAACTCCGTCGGGGAGGATGACCTGAAGCTCCTTGACGACGCCCTCGAAGAGTGGCGAGGTCGAACCGAGATCCCGAAGGAGTTCGTCATCCCCGGCGAGAGCCGGCCAGGCGCGCTCCTCGACGTCGCCCGCACCGTGGTTCGCCGCGCGGAGCGGAGCCTCGTCGCAGCCGGCTACGCGGGCGAACATCCCTACGCCGTACGCGTCGTCAACCGTCTCTCAGACCTCCTCTTCGTCCTCGCGCGCAACGCCGACGACAAGAAGACTCTCTCGAAGGGTTAGGGTCCTGAACAGGGGGACCGTGCTCCTCCGCCTGGTCTGCGCGGCCCTTATCCTCGCCATGGGCTGCTCCGAAGACCGTCAGGAGACCAATGCCTCTACGATCACCGAGAGGCCGGCGCCTGAGAAAGCACATAGTGCTCCGACCGGCCCCGTCTACGGTTACACGTACGGGGAGGCTACGGGAAACCGGTTGGTTGAAGGTCAGGGACGTTTGCAGGAGGCAAAGCCCGTGGATGTGGAACTCTCGGGCACTCCGGATTGGGTGGCGGGAGCAGCGCTCGAAGAAGACACCGCATGGGTTGTCACGTACACCAGCGGGAAGGTTGACGCCTTCAGGCTCGACGAAGCCTCTGGGGAGGTCGGGCCCTGGCTAACCGTCCCCGACCGCCTCCCGCCGGGCGCGCCGCCCCTGGTCGTATCCGAGGAGGACCGCCTGGATCTCGCCACCCTCGATCGGTGCTCCCCTCTCACCCACCCGGTCCCGACGAAGAGCGGCCTGCTCGGCGTAACCCCGGACGGGTTGCTGACCTCCGAATCGGGTGAGGAGCCTGCTGTATCCGCGCCGGCGGACGCCCGCATCGTCGAGAGCGAGGGCGATAGGCTCGCTGTGCTCTCCGACCCGACCACGCGCTACATCCACGGGGTCCTCGGAGATGCCTTCGAGGCTGGAAGCATCACCATTCTGGAGGACGGAAGGGAAGGCTACACGATGGGCGGGCGAATCGAGCCGGAATCGGGTGGCTTCTTCGAGACCCTCGCTCCGCTGTGGTTCCGTCCGGGCGGGGACGAGGAGGAGTTGCTCGCCGTCACGGAGAGCACGGAGCGTATGGGGAGTAGGATCTCGGTCTACTCGCCGGGCGGCTCGCTAGTGGCAGCCGGACCGTTTGTCGGGGAGCCGCAGCGGTGGAGGCACCTTATCGCAGCAGGTCCCTTCGGCCCGGAAGGGGAGGTCGAGATCGCCGCCGTCCGCACCCCACACGTCGGCGGTCAGGTCGAGTTCTACCGCCTGAACCGCGATGAGGGCACTCTGGAGATCGCAGCGAGCGGAGGCCATTACCTGTCCCACACCATCTACAGCCGCAACCTCGACGCCGCCCGAGCCGGGGACCTCGACGGCGACGGCCGCTGGGAGCTACTGCTTCCTACCTCCTCGTACAAAGCCATCGAAGCCGTACGCCACACGCGGAGCGGCGTCGAACCGGCCTGGAGACTGCCGCTCGGAGGGAACCTCGCGACCAACCTGGCCTCAGCCGCCGACCATGAAGGCCGCGTCGTCCTCGCCGCTGGCACGCTGGAGGGGGAATTGAGGATCTGGCGCTAGCGTCGCGTTGCACGGAGGACCGCCGGAGAATATCCTAGAAGTTCGTTGCCAAGGGAAACGTCAGGGGGAGTCACTTATGGCCGTTGATTTCGGCGTGTTCGTTCCGCAGGGCTGGCGGATGGACCTCGTCGGTATAGAGGACCCTTTCGAACAGTACGAGGCCATGACGCGGGTAGGCAAGGTCGCAGACGAGACGGGCGCCTACGACTCTATCTGGGTCTACGACCACTTCCACACGGTCCCCAGGCCGACGATGGAGACGACCTTCGAAGCCTGGACCGTGAGCGCGGGCCTGGCCAGGGACACGCAGAACGTCAAGATCGGACAGATGGTCACGTGCAACGGCTACCGAAATCCTGCGTACCTCGCCAAGGTTGCCTCGACGGTGGACGTTATGAGCAACGGAAGGCTCCTTTGCGGGATCGGGGCCGGCTGGTACGAGCACGAATGGCGCGCCTACGGCTACGGCTTCCCCGAAGTACCCGTGAGAATGCGCATGTTCAAGGAGGCGTGCGAGATCATCCACCGCATGTTCACCGAGGACGGTCCAACCTTCGAAGGCGAGTTCTACACTATAGACAGGCCCATCAACGAGCCGAAAGGCGTACAGAAGCCGCATCCGCCGATCTGGATCGGGGGCGGCGGCGAGAAGGTCACCCTGAAGCTGGTGGCACTGTGGGGCGACGCCTGCAACATCATGGGCGACGTCGAGACCATCAAGCACAAATACGATGTCCTGCGCGGCCACTGCGAGAACGTCGGCAGGGACTACGAGGAGATCACACGTTCTACCTCCATCAACGTCTTCCTTCTGGAAGAAGGCGAAGACCCCGAGGAGGCCACGAAAGAGGCCAGGGGTTCGAAGAGCTACGACGAGTATTCCAGGGAGTTCATGGTGGGTACACCGGAGCAAATCGTCGAGCGCCTGCAGCCGAGGGTCGATGCCGGCGTCAACTACTTCATTACCTACCTGCCGCGCGTTGCCTACGATCCGGCACCGGTAGAGAGGTTCGCCAGGGAGGTCATCCCCAACGTCGGGTGAGGGCGGGTCACGTAGGGGCGGTTCGCGAATCGCCCTTACACGAACCGCCCTACACGCGCCGCCCTCACCCGCATCGTCCCTTTTAGACCGGCTTGTCCACCCATTCTGGTTCGGGGGTGATGTACCGCTCCGGCTTCGGGCCGGGACCGTCGAGGCCCGTGGAGGTGACGGTCAAAAGGACCCGCACCTTCATGTCGTGGTCGCAGAGCGCCTGACACGAGAGGCGCACCTCTCCGAGGAGATTCCGCTTCTTGAGCACCTCGACCTCGGCCTTCGTCATCTTCTCGGGCTCGCCCTCGATGTACTGGATTCGGCAGGTCGTGCACCTGGCGTAGGAGCCGCAACGGTGCAGTATATCCACCCCTGTGTCCTCTTCGATAGCGAGGACGAGCCGCTTCCCCTCCTCCACGTCGAACGCACCAACGTCTTCGACCTCGATCCTTGGCACTTGCCCTCCCTCAGGTAGCCTTTGACTACATACTAATCCCACAGGCAGACCCGGCGCGAACGCCGGGCTGCGAACTTTCGTGGTTATACGTCTCCAAAACCTCAAGTGGATGGGCTAAACTGGCGATTCACGAAAGGGGGTCACGCTTGGATCACCGTCCGCCTTCCATAAAGGTAGAGAAGCCCTGGGGCAGGTTCGAGCAGTACACACACAACCTACCCTGTACGGTCAAGATCATCACCGTCTCGGCAGGAGGCACGCTCTCGCGCCAGTACCACCATCACCGCGACGAGCTGTGGGTCATCCTGGATGAAGGAGCCCGTGTGGAGCTCGGCGACGAGGTCCTCGATCCCGAGGTGGGCCAGAAGGTGTTCATCCCGCGAGGGACGGTCCACAGGCTCTCCGGGGCAGGTGAACGGGAGGCACGGATCCTGGAGATCTCCTTCGGCGAGTTCGACGAGGAGGACATCGTCCGGATCGAGGACGTCTACGGCCGTGTGGGGCAGTGACGGTGTAGATTCCCGGTGAGCTTCAGGGAAGGAGATGAACCCCGGCGCGGTGGGCAAAGCCCCGACAGGACGGAGAGGAGGCGGCCCTCCCGCATTTCTCCTCTGCTCCTGTTGCTCGCAGTTCTGCTCCTTGCGATGCTCGCGTTGGGGGCTGTTCTCCTCTGGAGGTCCCTCGGCGACAGCATCTCGGGCACCAGCGTAACCAAGGATTCCATAGACTCCGCCGGTCCGGAGCCGCATGTCCAGCTCACCAACGCTGCAGGCCGGGTGCGCGTCGAGGGCGTGAAAGGACTGAAGTCCGTCGAGTACGAGGCTACGCGGTACGCGATGGGACGCGATCCGGCCGCCGCCAAGCAGCGGGCCTCCGAGGTGCCCGTGGACATCTCCCGCGAGGATTCGAAGATCGTGATCGAGACGAACGGGGGCAGGAACACGGGAGCCGACTACACGCTTAAAGTCCCGACCGCCGCAGCCGTCAAGGTCGAGTCCGAGGCTGGAGACGTCGAGGTCACGGGCCTGTCTGGTAACGTGACGGTCGCAGCCGAAGCCGGGGACGTGACGGTCACGGACGTGGGTGGCGACGTAAAGGTCGAAGCCCCCCAGGGCGACGTCACCGTCGGCGACGTCAACACGGACACAGGAGGGGCTGAGCTCGAGGTCGGCTCCGGGGACGTTTTCCTGAAGGATCTGGTCGTCGGCACCCTCGAAGCCAGCGTAGAGGCAGGGACGGTCACCCTCTCCGGGCGTTTCTCGGGCGGCGGCAGGGTCTCCGTACAGACGGGCGACATCATCGCCCGTATTCCTCCCGAAGATACGAGGGACCTGATCCTCGAGTCGCGCGTAGGCAGCGTCTTGCGCGAGTCGCCCGACGGAAGCTCGAACGGGCAGGGTCCCGAGAAACAAGAGAAGGGATCGTAGTGGTCCGTGGGTACGGCACCTCTCCCGAGGACTTCTGGGGTGCCCTGCGGGGCGTCTGGTTCACGCCCGTCCGCTTCTTCAGGGAACTCGACCCGAACGGCGGGGTGATCCGGCCCGCCATCTTCGCGTGTGTGGTCCTGTACCTGAATCTTATCCTCGAAGCGGTGCTCCAGGTGCTGTGGATCCGGGAGTTCAACTACGCCCTGATCTACGCCCCTCTCTTCGGCCTCGTCGTCGCTGCGGTGTTGGCGCCGCTGCTCGTCGCAGGGCTGGCTCTACTCGTCGTCATCATCCTGGGAGGAGGCTCGCCCCTGCGCGGTGGCTTCGGCCCCCTCTTCCGCTCTCTTGGCTACGCGAGCGGGATAGGGTTCGCGTTCTGGATCCCCTTCGCCCCCCTCCTCGCCATCCCATACGGCGCGTTCGTCGCCACAGTCGCCGTGAAGGAGACCCTGAACGTCACCTGGGCACGCGCCGCCGCCGCGACCCTCGTCCCCCTCGGGGCCGTCTTCCTGACGGTGCTGGCCCTGCTCGGTCCTGACGGGGCCACGGGCTTCCTGATCAACCCGCCTGGAAGCTAGAGGGCGTACATGACGAGGCAGACGCTCTCAGCGCTGTTCCTGATCGCCGTCAATACCGTGCCGCTGGTCGGCGTCCTCCTCTTCGACTGGAGCCTGTTCTCGATCGTTTTCCTGTACTGGATCGAGAACGGCATCGTCGGGTTCTTCAACGTGCTGAAGATCGCCTGGGCGAGGAAATCCGTCTCTTCCGAGTCGAGATTCACCATCAACGGTAGACCCGCAAGGAAAGCGAGCAAGGCCTTCATAATCCCGTTCTTCATCGTCCACTACGGCATGTTCTGGGTGGTTCACGGGCGTTCGTGATCGTGTTCTTCGGCTTTCTCGGCAACCAGTTCTTCACCGATTCATCAGGCCCGCCGGGGGATATAGGGGGGTTCGGCGGATTCGAACCCCGCGGGGTGGCGATCGCCGCCGCCGCCCTCGTCCTGAGCCACGGCGTCTCTTTCGTCGTCAACTTCCTTGGCGAGCAGGAGTACCTGAACGTCTCCCCCGACAAGCAGATGATGGAACCCTACTCGCGCGTCGTCGTCCTACACGCGACGATCCTCGGCGGAGGATTACTCGCCGCCTACCTGGGGACGCCTGTGGCCTCGCTCGTGCTCATGATCGTACTGAAGACGGTTCTGGATCTCCGCGCCCACCTGAAGGAGCATAGGAAGGCAGAGGAACCAGCACCGACGACGGTCCCGTAGGACTCCTAACTACGAGAGCGACTCCAGGGCGAGCGCAGCGAGCAGCGCCGACCCGCGAGGCAGAACATCCTCCTCGAAGGCGAACTGGGGCGTGTGCAACCCCGAGACGTCCTCCCCGACGCCGAGCCAGATGAAGGCCCCTGGCACCTTCTGAAGGAAGTAAGCGAAGTCCTCGGCCCCCATCGACGGGTTCGGCAACTCGAGGACGGACTCACCACCGAAGAGTCCCTCGGCAACGCCAAGAGCGCGGTCCGCCGCGCCTTCGTCGTTGACGGTGACTGGGTAAGAGAAATCGTAGTCGAGCTTCACGTCGCCGCGCATTCCCTTCGCGACGCCGCGGGCGATCTCCTCTATGCGCCCCGGCATCCTTTCCCTGAGAGCCGCGTTAAGGGTTCTGACCGTTCCCCCGAGGCGGGCCTTCTCGGGGATGATGTTGAAGGCGGTTCCGGCCCCGATCTCCCCGACGGTGAGTACGGCCGGCTCGACCGGATCGACCTCCCTTGAGACGACGGTCTGCAGCGCCGTTACGACCTGGGCTGCGATGACGACGGCGTCGGCTGTCAGGTGCGGCATCGCGCCGTGCCCGCCCGAACCTTTGATCTCCATCTCGAAAGCGTCGGCGGCTGCCATGATCGGACCAGCCTTCGTCGCCACCTTTCCGAACGGCAATCCGGGCCACAGGTGCAGCGCGAAGATGGAGGATACGTCGTCAGCCACCCCCTCCTCGACCATGACTTTCCCTCCTCCCCCACCTTCCTCCGCAGGCTGGAAGACGAACCTGACGGTACCGTTCAACCTGTCGCGCATCCCCGAGAGCGCGTGGGCCGCGCCGACGAGCATGCTGGTATGCCCGTCGTGGCCGCAGGCGTGCATCCTGCCCTCTATCTCGGAAGCGAAGGACAGGCCCGTATCCTCCTGTATCGGGAGGGCGTCCATGTCGGCCCGCAGCGCCACCGTGGGTCCTTCTCCCCGGAGCGTGGCGACGATCCCATTCTGCGCAATGCCTGTCTCTATCTCGAGGGGCAGGCCTTCGAGAGCAGCGAGCACCTTCTCGGCGGTCTTCTCCGTATCGAAACCGAGTTCGGGCTCGCGGTGGATGTCGCGGCGGAGGGCGACTATCTTCTCTCCGAGCCTCTCTTCGACCTCAGCCTGCAACCCTTCGAACCTCTGAGACACGTCCACGAAGTCTCCTCTCATCAGAACCTCTCAGGCAAAGTTACCATAGTGCGAGGCTCAGACCGCAGTATCGGGGGTCCAGACGGTGGGCTCACGAGGCAAACGAGCCGGGTCGAATCGGACGAGAAGTTCCTTCACCGTCGGCATCTCTCCTGCTTCGGCGAGGCCGAGCGAGCGCGCCATCCATGCTCGTACGCTCTCCGGCCCCTCGTCCCGCTCCGATAGGGTGACGGAACCGTGGCGCTTGGCGAGACGCTGTCCGTCAGGGCCGAGCACGAGCGGGACGTGGGCATAGGTGGGCTCAGGTAGGGCGAGCAGGCGTGCCAGCAGGATCTGACGCGGGGTCGAGTCCGCGAGGTCAGCGCCCCTCACCACCTCACCTATCCCCTGCGCGGCGTCGTCAACGACCACGGCGAGCTGGTACGCTGGCGTGCCGTCGTTGCGGCGCACGACGAAGTCGTCCACCAACTCCTCGAAGCGCCCGAGCAGACGGTCCTCGAACATTACTCGAACGTCTTCGGACCGCACTCGCAGCGCCGGTGGTCGTCCTGCGGCCTCGCGCTCGGCGCGTTCGATCCTGGTCAGTTCGCGGCAGGTGCCGGGATAGCGGTCTGCGGTGGAGATGCCGTGTGGCGCGGACGCGGCGGCCCGGATCTCCGCCCGCGTGCAATAGCAAGGATAGAGAAGATCCCTGTCGCCAAGGCGTACAATAGCCTCCTTGTACAATCCCATCCGGTCGGACTGGCGTACCACAGGTCCGTCCCAGTCGAGCCCGATGGCACGCAGATCGGCAAGTTGCTCTTCCTCGACTCCTGGCCGCACCCGCGAGCGGTCGAGGTCCTCCACGCGCACCATAAAGCGTGCCCCGGCCGAACGCGCGAACAGCCAGGCCAGAAGAGCGGTCCGCAGGTTTCCGAGGTGGAGCGGACCCGTGGGACTCGGTGCGAAGCGTCCATCAGAATTGGAGACGCCAGTCTCTTCATCGCCGTGTCGCACAGGATCCCGAAAAGCGCGCCAGAGTCTACAATCTCTATCCTGCCTCAGTACGCTTTCCGGTCGACTAGCCAAAGCGCAGCCAGGAGTGGCAACGATGCTGCGATCAGGAAGACAAGAAAATTGGTAACCCCGAAATCCGCAAGCACCTCCATGCTCTGGTCCTCCGGCACCGGAGCCTCACCAGTCTCACGCGTATCCACCATCATTCGTGCTCCTCTCCCCTATCGTTCCTCGGGATGCGCTCGTACTCCGAATCGAGGCCGGACCACAGATCGTCCTCGCTTATGCCCAGCGCCGCCGCGTCACGCGCGAGAACCCGCAGTCGCTCGAAGATCGCCGCTACCTGCCGCTCGCGCGCCACCTTCGCGACCCCATCCGCCACCACGGTCCCCACGCCAGGCCGGCTCTCGACGAGCCCCATGCGTTGCAACTCGTTGTAAGCCTTGGCGATGGTATTGGGCGCTATCGCAAGGTCCCCCGCGAGCCGGCGTACCGTCGGCAGCCGATCTCCAGGCCCGAAACCTCCGACCTCGATCGCATGCCGTACCTGATCCACTATCTGCACGTAGATCGGAACCCCACTTCGCGTCTCTACGTCGATCCAGACAGCTACCGCTCTCACCTTCTCGTGTTAATGTCGCATATTTATAACACAATGACACGCAGAGTGTCCATAGTTGTGAAGTCAGGACTTGGAAAGACGCTGACGGGTGCGGTACTACGGGACCCAGACGCGGGCAGGTGATTCGGTAGGGAGGGAGGTGAGGACGACGTTTTTGGCGCCGAGGCGCCAGAGTTCGCGGGTAATAACGGAGGCGTCAGACATAGTGCGGCCTGGTTCCACGCCGGTGATGAGGACGGCTATTCTGGCTCCTTGTGGGACACGGGCGAGCGAGCCCTTCGCGAGGGCGAGGGCGAAGGCTCTCGGGGTAATGCTCTGGCCTAGTTCGACGCCCGTGAGTTTAGAGAACACATCGGGGCGGTGGACGTGCTCTTCGTCCACGGGCGTACCGAGTGCCTGGACGTTACCGACTGCGACGACGATCGTGGCTGCGTCGGGTATGGCTGGCTCGTGGTCGGCTGTGCCCTTGATCGGACGCCGACGCGACCCATCCGCCTCGACCAGGACCACGTCGGCGAGCGGGGCGAGGTCGCCTACCCACCCGGGGTCCACGCCGCCCACCCTGTTCTTGGAGAGCATCCCTGAGCCGGCTACAACCCCGGGGGATTCCGAGAGAGCTTTATCGGTTTTCGAGCGCAACTCGGTGGCATCTTCGGAGGTGACGAGCGGGCCTATCCTGTCGGCCTCGCTCAACAACATCTTCGTCGTCGGGGCCACGAGGACCTTCATTCCGGCCTGCGTAAGCTCGCCTGAGATAGCAAGGATCGCACCGGACTTGCCCCCTGCCCCGACGAAGGCGGCCACGTCACCTGAGGAGATACCTAGCGCTACGTGCAGCTTCAAAACCACTCCCATCCCCGCCAGGAAGCGGCGGTTTTGTACAACTCTATCCATGTTACATCAACCCGTCACTTCGCGTGCTTTATGGCATGTTGGATACTAGGATGTGGTGTAGGATAGGGATGGTCGTACCTGCGGGGACTGTCGGATTACGCGGGGCGGGGCGGGGGTAACTAATAATGAGACCTGTCACTTTAGGATAAGAGAAAAGGAGCCAGGGGATGGACGGGCGAGAACGGGTAGCGGAGTTCGGCAGGGAGCTCAGGGAAGGTCCCGAGCCTTCGGACCGGAGCATCAAGGAAATAATAGACGCCCTGAAGCCCCAGCTTCAGGAGCTCGTCAGCAAGCAGGTCGAGCTGGCCAAGATAGAGATGGCCCCCGTAGGCAAGAGGGCCGGGCTGGCCACGGGCCTTCTCGTGGCAGCCGGCGTCTTCATGTTCGTCTTCCTCATATTCCTCTCTCTCACCGGCGTATATCTGCTATCGGTCTTCTTCCCGTTGTGGGTCTCTGCTCTAATCGTCAGTGGTATACTGCTGCTCGTCGGGGCCATACTCGCAGGAGCCGGTGCCAGCATATTGAGGAGGCTCGATCCCAAGCCCCACCGGACGATCCTTACCCTTCAGCAGAACATCAACTGGATAAAGGGGCAGTTGAGGTAATGAGCGAGATACCGGAACGCATAGAACGGGAGATCTTCGAGATCCGGAGCCGCATGGCGCCGGACGTACGGGATCTCAAGAAGCACACAGAACCCCAGGTCATCGTGAAGCAGACCTCTGCGAAGGTCAAAGAACGCATAAGGGGCGCCGTGAGACGCTTCGGCAAAAGCCTCATTGAATCCGCCAGCCGCCAGGCCAGAATGGTCGGGGAGGCAGGCAGGAAGAGGAACCCGGCCCCCCTCACAGACGCCGTGAAGCGAGATCCCAGGCCCCTGATCCTTTTAGCCATCAGCCTTGCCATCACCCTGATGGCGGTGCGCAAGATCTCCAACGGGCGAGAGGACTAGGGTCCCCTCAGTCCTGGTTTGACCCACGTCCATTTCCAGCCCGTCGGCGGAGCCGCCGGCGACATGACCCTCGCCGCACTCGTCGCGGCGGGCGCGTCTCTGACCGAGATCACAGCCTCCCTCCGCAGCCTCGGCGTGGACTTCGCCCTCACCACGGAGCGGGTCGAGGTGAACGGCGTCGGCGCGCTCCGGGCAAACGTCGGATACGCAGACGAGCACTCACATCGCACCTTCCGCGATGTCCGCGCCTTGATCCAGAATGCAGACCTGCCTGAGAGGGTCTCATCACGTGCGATCGAAGCCTTCGGTCGCCTGGCGGTCGCCGAGGGCTCGATCCACGGCGAGGACCCGGAAGAAGTCACCTTCCACGAGGTCGGGGCTGTTGACTCGATCGTCGATGTGGTCGGGAGCTGCGTGGCGCTGGAGTTGCTCGACGTAGCCTCCGTCAGTTGCGGTCCTCTGCCGATGGGCACTGGCGTCGTCGATGCGGCCCACGGCCTCCTTCCCGTGCCCGGACCGGCAACGCTGGAGATCCTCAAGGGCTCGGAGGTGCGATGGACCGACGAACCCCGCGAGACGACCACACCAACTGGCGCCGCGCTCATGAGCAGCTTCACAGGCGGCGAGTTTACTGAGGCAGCCCCACCCATGACCCTGCGCGCCGTCGGCTACGGAGCCGGACGTGCGCGCCTGCGGGGCGCGCCAAACCTGCTGCGTGCCGTCGTCGGGGAGATCGAAGGCCAGGTGGGTGACGTGGAGCTACTCGAAGCAAACGTTGACGACGCACCGGGTGAGTTCCTCGGGGCCGCGGTGGAGCGTCTCCTCGCGGCCGGCGCCCTCGACGCGTGGCTCGAACCCATCGTAATGAAGCGTGGTCGCGGCGCTTACAAGGCGTGTGCCCTGGTCCTCTCAGGCGACCGCGAGCGTCTCGCCAGACTACTAATGCGGGAGACGGGAATCCTTGGTGTGCGTCACCACGCCGTCGGACGCACCGTCGCGGAGCGCCGCAGCGTCGTCGTGGGTCTGCCGTACGGAACGTGCCTGGTCAAGGTCGGAAGCATCGACGGGGAGGACTTCGTCGTCGCCCCCGAGTACGCCGACACCGTCAGGCTCGCCGGAGAAACAGGACTCCCCTTGCCTAAAGTGTACGAAGACGCCAGGGCCGCCTTCGGCGCCCAGCAGGAATAGACGCCTCTCGGCGGCCAGCCTCCGATCCATGGCGTGGCTCTCTTCGAGGCACGACAGCCCGACTTCGACCGCTCCCCGTTCAGAACGCTGACGGCTGAAAGTTCGAACTAAAAGGCCGGGAGAGTGCCCGGCCCTGTGATTATCCTTCTAGGCGGGCGTGACGTTTACAGCCTGCAGTCCCTTCTTGCCTTGGGACGTCTCGAAGGTTACCTTGGCGCCTTCTTCGAGGGTCTTGAAGCCGGTACCCTCTATCCCCGTGAAGTGGACGAAGAGGTCCTCGCCCCCGTCGTCAGGGGAGATGAAGCCGTAGCCCTTCTCGTCGCTGAACCACTTTACCGTTCCCTGGGCCATACTGTCTGCGCCCACCTTTCTCTTCCCGGGCCTGGCCGACAGGACTAACGTCTACGGACCAGATCCTCTTCCAGCTAGCGTGTCGCACTCTAGTACAAAACCCCCTGGCTGTCACGCGGCGCTAGTCTGGGAAGCCGGCGTCAAGAAGCGCGGCGCAGTCTTCGTAGACGGCCACCGCTCCGGCCTGTTCAAGGGCCTCCTTATGGTATGCGCCACCGGTGAGGACGGCGACGGTGCGTATGCCGGCTTCCCTGGCAGCCTCGACATCCCAGACCGCATCCCCTACCGCAACGGTCTCGTCCGCCGTGGCTCCCGCCCTTCTGAGAGTCTCCTCGAAGATATCGGGAGCGGGCTTCGAGTTCTCGACGGCGCTCGAGTTGACGACGCCGTCTATGGTGCCTTCAGCTTCGAGCTCCTGCAAATGATGTTCCAGCTCTTCGTCCTTGGCGCTGGTGACGAACCAGACCTCGAAGCCCCGCCCTTTGAGAGAGGAGATCAACTCCTTCGCCCCTCGGAGCGGATGGCCGTACTCCTGCAACTCTGCGTAGATCTCGCTGTGGAGATCCTGAATCTTCTCTACCTTCTCATCGTCCTCGACGAACTCCCGGATCAAAAGCTCCGCGCCCTTGCCAATCTGCTTGTGGAGCCTGACCCTCGGCACCCTGTGTCCCGCCTCTTCGAACGCCCGCGCCCATGCCTCCGTGTGCAGGTAGTTCGTGTCCATCAACGTCCCGTCCACATCCAGAACGACTACTCTCGCCATGCAAACTCCTTTCGTGCCCTAAAATGAACGTATGGAAGACTTCAGAATGTCTCAGAACGTCAGAATATCAGACGACCTCTCCGGTCTCTCTGCCCTGAGAGAGGGCGCAGCCGTAGTGGACCGCCCGCAAAGGATCCTCCGTCTCACGGGGAAGGACCCGATCGGCATGCTGAACGCAGTCCTGACGAACGACGTGCCACCACAGGGAGATCGAGGCGTCTACGCTATGCTCCTGAACGCCAAAGGCCGTATCCAGACCGACCTGCGCGTCATCAAGGCCGGCGAGGACCTTCTTGTCGACACCGAACAGGAAGGTGCGGATTCGGCGAATGAGATCCTGGGCCGCTACGCTCCTTTCTCCCGCGTGAAGCTCGAAGACCTCTCACATTCGTGGGCGGTCCTCGGCCTCTACGGCCCCCGCGCCGATGAATTGCTCGGGATCCCCGGACTGGCGGAACACCAGTCCAGAGAGATTGAGATCGAAGGCCGGACCATTCTCGCCGTGGGCGTTGCGGTACCCGTCTCCGGCTACGACCTGATCGGAGAAACAGAAGCCGTCGACGCAGCCCACAGATACCTGACCTCACGCGGTGCGACCCCGATCGACCTCGACACCTACGAGGCAGCGCGCATAGAAGCCGGAGTTCCCCGCTTCGGCTCAGACATCACCCAAGACAACTTCCCGGGCGAGACCGGGGTCCTCGAAAGCGCCGTGAGCTTCGATAAGGGCTGCTATCCTGGCCAGGAGACGGTCGCCAGGATGCACTACCGCGGCCACCCGAACAAGACGCTCTATCGCCTCGTCGTCGAGGGCGCGGAGATCGTACCGGGCACGCAGATCCACCAGAACGAGAAAGCCGTCGGCACCATCACGAGCGCCGCTCCACTTTCGGTAGATGGCAAGATGTCGGCCCTCGGATACCTTTCCCGCAATGTGGATGCAGGAGAGCCTCTCAGGGCGGGAGATGCCAGGGTCCGTGTCCTCGGGGCGGTCTCGTGAAGTCGCCGGAAGATTGCGAGAGCATCGAGGACGTGCGACTCGGCATAGACGCGCTTGACCGTGAGATCATCACCTTGCTCGGTCGCCGCGCCCGCTACGTCGAGACCGCGGCGCGGTTCAAAACCAGCGAATCGAGCGTCCGCGCTCCCGAACGACAGAGAACGATGCTCGAAACACGCCGCCGATGGGCCGAAGAGGAGGGGTTGAGTCCCGAAGTGATCGACGAAGTTTACAGGACCTTGATCTTCCACTTCATAGACCGCGAACTGAACCGCTGGCAGAAGTCCCGCCAGCATTAGCCACTCCGCTTTCCCGCCACCTTATCGGGAATCGTTCTCAATAAAGGGCGGCTGTGGCACACTGCGGCTGTTACAAGCGGACATTGACGGAACGTGCTGACAACAACTCCCAAGAAGTATCCGGGTGGTGTGATCCAGATCACGAATTCTGCATAAAGAGACGGATTTCGTGGATTTCAGGAGCTGTTCTTGGTCGTGATCTCTTTACGTTGTTAGGCCCCTGGTGCTGTGATTTAATAGCTTAGCTGTAGCAAAGTTTTTACATGTCCTAGTGGCAGGGGTTCGATGCTAAAGATAGAAAATCTTCAAGTAGAGATCGACGGTCAGGAGATCGTGAAGGGTTTGGATCTCGAGGTAGGCAAGGGTGAGATCCATGCGATCATGGGCCCGAACGGCTCGGGGAAGAGTACGCTCGCCAATGTTCTGATGGGCCATCCACGCTACGAGGTGACGGGCGGCTCCGTAACCTTTCAGGGCGAGGACGTCTTCGAACTGGAGGCGGACGAGCGGGCCAAGCTCGGAATGTTCCTCGCTTTCCAGTATCCGAGTGAGGTTCCTGGCGTCTCCGTGGCCAACTTCCTCAGGACCGCGGTCAACTCCGTACGCGAAGAAGAAATCTCGCCGATGGATATGTACAGGCTCATCCAGGACAAGATGAAGATCATGCAGATGGACCCCAAGTTCGCCGAGAGGTATCTGAACGAGGGTTTCTCCGGCGGCGAGAAGAAGCGGAACGAGATCCTGCAGATGCTCATGCTGGAGCCGAAGCTCGCGATCATGGACGAGACCGACTCCGGCCTCGACATCGACGCTTTGCAGGTCGTCGCCAAGGGCGTCAACGAGTTGCGCGGTCCCGATTTCTCGGCGGTCATCATCACGCACTACCAGAGAATTTTGAGGTACATCGAGCCGGATCACGTCCACGTCATGCTCGACGGGCGGATCGTGACCAGTGGCGGCAAGGACCTTGCGCACGAGCTCGAGGACAAGGGCTACGAGTGGGTGCGCCAGGAGTTCGGCGCCGGCGCCCAGAGCTAGGGGAAGGAACAGAACATGCCAGAAGACAAGACCATCCAGGAGCTCGGGCTAGACGAGTACAAATTCGGCTTCCGCGACCCCGAGGAGTACTTCTTCAAGACCCCGAGGAAGGGCATAGACCCGGAGATCGTCGCCATGATCTCCAAGCACAAGAACGAGCCCGAGTGGATGCTCGAGTTCCGTCTGAAGGCTCTGGAGTCGTTCTTCGAGAAGCCGACCCCGCAGTGGGGCGGCAACCTGAACGACCTGGACTTCGACGACATCTACTACTACATCAGGCCGATGGAGAACCAGGGCCGCTCCTGGGACGACGTGCCCGACGACATCAAGAACACCTTCGACAAGCTTGGCATCCCTCAGGCAGAGCGCGAGTCGCTCGCCGGCGTCGGGGCGCAGTACGAGTCCGAGGTCGTCTACCACTCGCTCAAGGAGGAGTGGGAGAAGAGCGGCGTCGTCTTCATGGACATGGACGGCGGCCTGCGCGAGCACGAGGACCTGGTGCGCGAGTACTTCGGGACCATCATCCCGCCCGACGACAACAAGTTCGCGGCGCTAAACTCCGCGGTCTGGTCCGGTGGATCGTTCGTGTACGTCCCGCCGGGTGTCCACATCGACATCCCGCTGCAGGCGTACTTCCGTATCAACGCGGAGAACATGGGCCAGTTCGAGCGGACGCTCATCATCGCCGACGAGGGCTCTTACGTCCACTACATCGAGGGCTGCACAGCCCCGACCTACACCACGAACTCGCTCCACTCTGCGGTCGTCGAGCTTATTGCGAAACCGAACGCGCGCATCCGGTACTCGACCATCCAGAACTGGTCGCACAATACGTACAACCTGGTTACCAAGCGGGGCGCGGCCTACGAGAACTCGACCATCGAGTGGGTGGACGGCAACCTGGGCTCCAAGCTCACGATGAAGTACCCCGCGGTCTACCTGCTCGGCGAGGGGGCGCGAGGAGAGATCCTCTCCGTAGCCTACGCCGGCGACGGGCAGCACCAGGATGCTGGCGGCAAGGTCGTCCACGCCGCACCGAACACGTCGAGCCTCATCACCTCCAAGTCCATCTCCAGGGGGACAGGGAGGAGCACGTATCGCGGGCTCCTCAAGGTGCACGAGGGCGCCGTCAACTCCAAGAGCAGGGTCGAGTGCGACGCGCTCTTGCTGGACGAGCACGCGCGGACGGACACCTATCCGTACATCGAGATCGAGGAGAAAAAGGTCAATACCGAACACGAGGCAACCGTCTCCAAGGTCGGGGAGGACCAGCTCTTCTACCTCATGAGCCGCGGGCTTTCGGAAGAAGAGGCCATGGCGATGGTCGTCAACGGCTTCATCGAGCCCATAGCCAAGGAGCTCCCGCTGGAGTACGCGATCGAGCTGAACCGCCTGATCCAACTCGAGATGGAAGGCTCCGTCGGCTAAGAGCCGCGATTTGTAGTACGCAGAGCAGGTTTGGTGGGACGGGCTCTTCCGGGAGTCCGTCCCTTTTTCCAGGAAAGGTGATATATGAGCACGAACGGCGTGCCGGAGGTTCTGAAGAGTAGAGGTATAAGCGCGGAGACCGTGAAGGCGCTCTCGTCTTTCAAGGACGAGCCCGGCTGGCTCACCGAGAAGCGCCTCGATGCGTGGCGAAGTTTCGAGGCGCTCCCCATGCCTACCCTCCGCGACGAGGCGTGGCGCTACACGGATATCTCAGACGTGCAGATAGAGGACTTCCTCCCCTACGCCCCGAGTCCTGACGCGGCGAGCGAGGCCGACCTGCCCGACGCCGTCCAGAAGCTCATCCATGAAGGCGAGGAGAACTCGGCACTGCTCGTGCAGCACAACTCCGAGACGGCTTACAGCAGGGTGGATGAGGAGCTGGCGCGCAAGGGTGTCGTGTTCACGGATCTGCACACGGCGCTCGCGGAGCATGAAGATCTGGTCAAGGAGAAGCTCTTCGGGCTCGTGCCCGGCGACTATGACAAGTTCGCGGCCTTGAGCGCGGCTGCGTTCGCCGGAGGGTCATTCCTCTACGTGCCGCGCGGGATCGATGTGGAGTTGCCGATCCAGAGCTACCGTTGGCTCGATGTCGTAGGTTCCATCATGCCTCGCACCCTCGTCGTGGTCGAGGAGGGCGCGAGCGTCACGTACATCGACGAGTACGCTTCTGTGGACGATGAGGACCCGGCTTTCAGCAACGGTGCCGTCGAGCTTTACGTCGGAGAAGGCGCCAATCTGCGCTACGTCTCGTTGCAGAACTGGGAGCGGAACGTGCTCCACTTCAACACCATCCGCTCGAGGACCGAGAAGGACGCGACGATCAACAGCCTCGTCGTCTCCTTCGGCTCGCAGCTCTCCCGCACCAACGTCGAAGCTGGACTCTCCGCGGCGGGCGGTGACTCGGAGATGCTCGGCCTGTACTTCGCGGACCAGAACCAGGTCCTCGACCATCACACGCTGCAGGACCACATCGCCCCGAACGCCCACTCCGACCTCGTGTACAAGGGCGCCCTGCGCGACGAGTCCCTCGCAGTATTCAGCGGGCTCATCAGGGTCGAGCCTGGGGCGCAGAAGACGGACGCCTATCAGACAAACAGGAACCTGATCCTCGGTACTGACGACGCATTCGCGGTGAGCCTGCCGCGCCTAGAGATACTCGCCGACGACGTCAAGTGCTCCCACGGCTCGACGACGGGGCAGGTGGACGAGACGGACCTCTTCTACCTCATGAGCCGGGGCATCCCGCGTCGAGAGGCCGAGAAGCTCGTCGTGTTCGGGTTCTTCGGGGAGGTGACGAGCAGGATCCCATTGAAGGGCCTCAAAGACAAGCTCGACAGGGCTATAGAGGGCAAGATCGGGCTCGGCTTCGAGGAGCGGGTGGCATAGAGAAGATGGCCGAGTTCCACAAGCTGGGCCCCGCGGACGAGGTTGCTCCGGGTGAGATCAAACAGTACATCGTCGAGGACCGCTTCGTCGCCCTCTGCAACGTGGATGGCGAGTTCCACGCTTTCGAAGACGTCTGCACCCACCAGTTCACGCACCTGAGCGAGGGCGAGTTCGACGATTCCATAGTGACGTGCCCGCTTCATGGCGCGAAGTTCGACGTGAAGACAGGTGCCGTGAAGAGCCTGCCGGCCGTAAAGCCCGTCCCGAAGCACGAGGTGAAAGTGGAGGGCGGAAATGTCTACGTGTCGCTCAACCCGAAGCGGGTCAAAGTCGGCGGCAGGAGAGGCCGCAGGAGGTAACGGGCGTGTTGCTCGAAGGGTCGTGTCACTGCCGGGCTGTTAGTTTCCAGGTTGAGTCTGAGACGCCGTACCCTTATCAGGCTTGCTACTGTTCCATCTGCCGCAAGACGGCCGGAGGCGGCGGGTATGCGATAAACCTCGGTGCAGACGCGAACACCCTGGAGATAGAGGTCGAGGAGAACCTGTCGGTCTACCACGCGAAGCTCTACGACCGTGGCGGGCCCGGCGAGGTACCGATCAGCGAGGTCGAGCGAAGCTTCTGCAAGTTATGCGGTAGCTTCCTCTGGGTCTACGACCCTAGGTGGCCCGACCTCGTCCACCCCTTCGCCTCGGCTGTAGACACTCAGTTGCCGAAGCCGCCGGAGCGCGTACACGCCGCGCTGGAATTCGCAGCGCCGTGGTGTACGGGCCCCGAAGGTGAAAACGAGAGGCGATTCGCCATGTGGCCAGAAGAATCCATAGCACCGTCGCCACGGACTCGAACACCCTTAGTCGCCTCTTTCGGCGACACACGAAGCGCCGCACTCTCCTGATACAATCTCCTGCAGGGTGATGCAGAGCTTTTACAGAGAGATAGTCCTGGATCATTTCCAGCGTCCTCGCAACCAGCGCGAGCTCGAAGACGCGGACTTCGAGGAGTACATCGACAACCCTCTCTGCGGCGACGTGGTAACGGTCTATGCGAAATTGCATGACGGTATCCTCGAAGAGGTGAGCTTCACAGGACGTGGATGCTCGATCTCTCAGGCGTCCGCTTCGATGCTGACGGAGCAACTCACAGGCAAGAGCCGCGAGGAGGCGGAGGAGAAGATAGAAGCCTTCCTGGAGATGATGCGCACGGAGGAGAAGGAGGAGCTCGGGGAGCTCGTCGCCCTCAAAGGCATCGTGCAGACTCCCAACCGCATCCGGTGCGCCACCCTCGCCTGGGATGCCATGAGCCGCGCGCTTTCCAGACCGTAGGCTGGAAAACTTCAAGATAAAGGCACAAGGTCGCGGCCGGCGCCGTGCAATACAACCGGACTCATCGCGAGACTATCCTGCATCGACTAGAGCGTAGAAACGGGGTAGAGTTAGATCGCACCGAGGAGGTCGGGACTGGAAGAGCGAGGATCTGCGGATCGACCAATGCCGGGCGGGCTCCAGCGCGAGGGGCTTGACCGCGCCCTGGCGCGGGCCAGTGATGCGCCGCTCCGGGAAGGCAACCGGTTGGAGATCCTGAGAAACGGTCCAGATACCTACGAAGACTGGCTCGCGGCCATCTCCGGGGCGCGCCGGTGGGTACACCTGGACAACTACATCTTCAAGGATGACGAGGTCGGAGAGAGGTTCGCGCAGGCTTTGATCTCAAAAGCTGAAGAAGGTGTTAGCGTACGTGTGCTCTACGACTGGTTCGGTTGCCTTGACGTGCGGCGCTCCTTCTGGCGGCGGATACGAGAGGCCGGCGCGGAGGTCAGGGTGGTCAACCCGCCGACGCTGGGCGGACCCCTCGGCTCGATCCGGCGCGACCACCGCAAGCTGCTCGCAGTGGACGGCGAGTACGCTTCCACCGGCGGCGTGTGCATCTCCGAAGGCTGGCTGGTGACGTCTCCGGAAACGGGGCTCCCTTACAGGGACACAGCCGTCGGCGTCAGCGGCCCGGCCGTGGCCGACGTGGAGCGTGCCTTCGCCGGACTGTGGCGTGTCGCCGGTGGAGCTCTCCCCGATGCGGAACGTCCCGATCCTGGGAGCTTACCGCGGGCCGGCGAAGAAGCGGCGCGGGTAGTC
>DASSJP010000036.1:0-2252 GCA_035691165.1 Rubrobacter sp. | reverse complement strand
AACTGCTCGAAGTCGTACGCGCTGCTGCGGCGAGTGATAGCGATATAGAGGCCCTCTGGCGGGCCATCAACGACGAGCGCCTCGCCCGCGCACGCACCAGTGCCGAACGCCTAGCTAGCAAGGCGAAGCTAAGGACGACGGTTGGTGAGGCGGCTCTGACGCTTTGGGCCCTAAGCGTACCGGAGCTCTACGTCCTGCAGATCCACGCTGGTGGCCTGGCGGCGGACGACTATGAACGTTGGCTTGGAGACCTCCTGGTAGCCGCCCTCCTTGACGCCTGATTCGGTCCGTGTGGGAACCGGACTTCTGAGAAGTTCGCAAAGAATGTTGCAACAAATAGTTCATTTGAGTGATGCGTGGAGTTGCTCCGTCCGCTATGGTCGGTGGCATCATGCTTATGGTGGAAAGGGTTAGTACCTGCTTAGAGGCTGCGCGGATAGGCGGGTAGCGAATGTCCCAACGGGCGACAGAGTGCCACTTCGAAAACTCGGAGGATTGGCAAACGTGAAAAGTGGCGAGCCTATCCGCTCAAGTACTTAGACGACTGATGAGTAATTGCGGCAGACGGGGAAGGAGCCGAAACCCTATGCTGGTACCAAACCTTCGCCCAAAGGTGGTGCCGCGTGGACCTCGACTCCTTCCTCGTCTCATTGTACGTACTCGTGGACGACTGGTGGCAGGAGCGCCATCCCTCCTCTGTGCGCAAGAAGCCTGGTCGTCCGGCCCTGCTTACCGACCCCGAGGTCATCACCCTGGCCATCCTCGCGCAGTGGCCCCGCTTCCGCAGCGAGAGGGACTTCTGGCGCTTCGCTTCTTCGCACTTGCGTGCCTACTTCCCGAACCTGTGCACCCAGGGCCAGTTCAACCGCAGGGTGAGAGCCCTGGAGGTGGAGTTGCGCGTTCTGCAGCGGGCCTTCGCCGGGCGGATCGCCGAACCTTCGGCCGTCTACCGAGTCTTGGACACGACCCTGGTGCCGGCCATCGTGAGGGTGAGGGCGTCCCGAAAGGGTCTCTTCTGCGGGCAGGCCACCTTCGGCAGGAGCGCCTCCAAGACCGAGTGGATTTACGGCTTCAAGGTGGCCCTCGTGGTAGACCCGGACGGTGTGATCACCGCTTTCGGCCTTGCTCCTGCCTCCTCCGACGAGCGCCCCATAGGGGAAGCGCTCATAGCCGAAGATCTTCACGAGGCCTACCTGGCGGACAAAGGGTTCACGGGGGTTAAGTGGGAGCGGCGCTGGCTGGAGGTCTACGGGGCTCTGGTGGCCGCCACCCCCTACGAGGACTCTCGCCGGGCGTGGCCGAAGGCCGATCGCCGGTGGGCGTCGGGAAAGCGCCAGATCATCGAGGGGGTGATCTGCCAACTGAAGGACGTCTTCTCTCTAGAGCGCCACCGAGCGAAGACGTTGGGCGGGCTTTTGGCGCGTCTGGCCGCCAAGATCGCAGCCTACACCTGCGCTCAACGGATCAACGACTCCCTGGGTCGGCCCCTGCGTCACCTGGCGGACCTGTTGATCTAGATTCATTGCACATCACTCGTCTTAGAGGACTGGGAGTCAGCGATGCCCGCGCTCGGGAACGGGTCCCTACCCAGGCGGCTCCGCGGCCGCTCGCGCAAAGCGGCGTTGAGTCGCTCGAAGGTTCCGTCCACGCGCCATCTGCCAAACTACCAGTAGACGCTCTCCCAAGTCGGAAAGTCCTTGGGCAGTAGCCGCCAGGGACAGCCGTTTCTCAGGACGTAGAAGATGGCGTTCGGGATCTCGCGAGTGCCGTGAGTCCTCGGTCGTCCTCGCTTGTTGGGTGCTGGGAGATGGAGCTTCAGACACTCCCACTCGGCATCGGATAGATCGGTCGAATAGCACTTTTCCATGCTCGGGAGCGTACGTCATCGACCTATCTTTCTCGCTTATCAAAACAATATCTCTAGGCACTTCGGTGAATAGAGGTAAGAGAAAAGCCGGGGTCCTATAAGTTGGGCCCCGGCTCCTCGCGGAGTAACTTCCGCTAGTGGTTTCGTCGGTTCACGTCGCTTATGCACGTGCCCTGGTTGGGGTAGCCGAAATCCCTCCAACCGCCGTTCTGGCACTGCACCTTCGTCGTGGGGACACAATTCACCGTGAAGGTTGCTTGTGCTGTGAAAAAGCCATTAGTAGCCGTGTTAGTAAACGAGCCACACTCCGTCGGGGTCGCCACGATGGTTAGCGTAAAGGGCGCGGTTGGGCTGGAGAAACGGTTGAATGAACACGTAACGGTGT
>DASSJP010000035.1:0-6907 GCA_035691165.1 Rubrobacter sp. | reverse complement strand
AGATACAGGTCATAGGTACCGTTCTTGTCGCCGATCAGGATACGCCTTATGACACGGTTAGCATGGTCGGGGCTTCAGCAGCACTCGCTTTCTCCGACCTGCCTTTCGCAGGCCCGATAGGGGCCGTGCGCATCGGGCGTTCGCTCGACGGCGAGTTCGTCCTGAACCCGACCTACGCGCAGATAGCGGAGAGCGACCTCGACCTCGTTGTAGCGGGGACGAAGGAAGCCATTACTATGGTCGAGGCGGGGGCGAACGAAGTCCCCGAGAACGTCATGGTCGAGGCCCTGCAGATCGCCCAGGAGGCGGTCAGGAGGCAGGCCGAGGCAATAGAGGATTGGGCCGGCGAGCACGGCAAGGAAAAGCAGCAGATAGAGGATCCAGAGGCGAACCCCTTCCTCGCCGAGTTCCGCGAGAAGTACTTTGACCGTGTCAAGGAAGGCATCGTCCAGACCGACCGCACGGCCCGCCACGACGCGCTAGACGAGCTTCGCGAGGAGCTGACCGAGGGCCGTGACGAGGAGGAGATCCCCGAAATCGCGGTGGCACTTTCGATGATGGAGAAGGAGGCTTTCCGCGAGCTCTATATAAAGGACCGCAAGCGTACGGACTTGCGCGGCCTCGACGAGATCAGGCCCACCTCCGCAGAGGTGCAGGTGCTCCCGCGGGTGCACGGCACCGGCCTCTTCACCCGTGGCGAGACGCAGGTCCTGAGCTCCCTCGCCCTGGCGGACCTCGGTCTCGCGCAGCGGCTGGATACCATCGAGCCGCAGACGGGCAAGCGATACATGCACCACTACAACTTCCCGCCCTTCTCAACGGGCGAGACAGGTCGCCTCGGCAGTCCGAGGCGGCGTGAGATCGGGCATGGCGCTCTCGCCGAGCGCGCGCTCGTACCCGTCATCCCGTCGGAGGACGAATTCCCCTACGCTCTACGCATAATATCTGAGGTGCTGGAGTCGAACGGCTCCTCCTCGATGGCGAGCGTATGCGGCTCGACGCTCGCGTTGATGGACGGCGGCGTGCCGATCAAAGCTCCCGTCGCCGGAGTGGCTATGGGGCTCGTCAAGGAGGGCGACGACTACGTCATCCTCTCGGACATCCAGGGTCTCGAGGACCATATGGGCGACATGGACTTCAAGGTCGCTGGTACGGCCGACGGAATCACGGCGCTGCAGATGGACATGAAGATCACCGGTGTCTCGGCCCAGCTGTTGCAGGAGGCATTGGAGCAGGCCAGGGCTGGAAGGTTGCAGATACTGGAGATCCTGCGCGAAGCCATACCCGAGCCCAGGTCCGAGGTCTCTGACTACGCGCCGAGAGTCGAGGTCTTGAAGATCCCGAAGGACAAGATCGGGATGCTCATAGGACCCGGCGGGAAGACCATCAACGCGCTGCAGGAGCAGTTTGGCGTGAACATCTCCGTCGAGGACGACGGCACGGTCTTCGTGGCCGGCGAGGGCAGCGTCTCGAGGGATGCGGCCGGCGCCATAAACGGGATGATGAAGGATGTCGAGGCGGGTGAGATCTACACTGGCAAGGTCGTGAAGACCACCAACTTCGGGGCCTTCGTCGAGCTCACACCGGGCCGCGACGGGCTCGTGCACATCTCGCGCCTTGCGCCCGGCAAGCAGCGGGTCGAGCGGGTAGAGGACGTCGTTACCGAGGGCGACCGAATCAAGGTTCGCGTCCTCGAGATCGACAAGCAGAACCGCATCAGCCTGGAGAAGCTGGAGGGCTAGTGACCGATCCGAATATCAGGCGGAAGGATCTTCCCGGGGGGCTCCGAGTCTTCTCCGAGCCCCTGGCTGAGGCGACGAGCGTCTCTCTTGGGGTTTGGATCCGGGCCGGCTCCCGCGACGAGAAGGACGAGGTCGCAGGCATAAGTCACCTGATGGAGCACATGCTCTTCAAGGGCACCCCTGACATGGACGCCCTCGGCATAGCGCAGGCCTTCGAGGGCATCGGAGCCCAGGAGAACGCGGCGACCGGCGAGGAGTACACCGTGCTCTACGCCCGCTTCCTGCCCGAGCACCTCGGGCGCGCCCTCGACGTCATGAGCGACATGATACTCAGGCCGACCCTCGTGGATTTAGAGCGCGAGCGGGAGGTCATCGTCGAGGAGATCAAAATGTACGAGGACAGGCCCGACCAGCTTGCCGACGAGTACCTATCGTCATTGATCTTCCACAAAGACCCCCTGGGGCGCCCGATCATCGGGTCTGCCGAGACGGTCCGCGGCGTTGACCACGAGACTTTGAAGAGCTTCCACCATGACACGTATACAGGCCCGAACGTCTTCGTCGTCGCGGCTGGCAAACTCGACCCGCAAGACGTCGAGCGGAAAGTCGAAGACAAGCTCTCGGGCCTGCCCGAGGGAGAGACGTTCGTGCGGGAGGCGAGGCCGACGCAGCCGGACAGCCGCTTCTTCTTCAAGTTCAAGGAGACGGAGCAGTACCACGTCTCGATGGGATCTCTAGGCATTCCGGCCAGGAGCGAGGACCGTTACGCGATGGCCGCCCTGAACAACGTGCTCGGCGGCGGCATGAGCAGCCGTCTCTTCCAGGAGGTGCGTGAGAAGCGCGGGCTCGCATACGCCGTCTACTCCTACCACCAGGGATACTCGGATGCGGGTGCGATAAAAACCTACGTCGGCTCTACCACGGGCAACGTGGAGGAGGCAGTCAGGGTGATCGTCGAGCAACTCGGGAGGATAAGGGAGGAGTCCGTCGAGGAAGAAGAGCTGGAGCGTACCAAGCAGCAGCTCAAGAGCTCGACGCTCCTGGCTCTCGAGAGCACATCGGCGAGGATGAACCGCGTCGGGCGCAGCGTCATAACAGGCGCCGAGCTGCTGACGCCGGAGGAGATCGCCGCCCGCATCGAGGCGGTAACCCCGGAAGACATCAGGCGCCTGGCCAGAGAGCACCTGAAAACAGACCATATGTACCTCTCCGCCGTCGGGCCGAAGGAGCTCGACCTGGGGAGGTATCTGAACTGACACGGGCTACTGGCAACAGGCTTCAGGTTTTTCTGATGCCTGATACCTGAAGCCTTCAAAGGAGGTAATCCGAGCTGTTGTTAGACAACGAGACCTTGCAGGTCGTGCCCCTCGGGGGGTTGGGTGAGATCGGCAAGAATATGACTGCGGTGCGCCAGGGGAGCGGAATAATCCTCGTGGACGCCGGAATGTCGTTCCCTGACGAGGAGATGCCGGGGATCGACCTCGTCCTCCCGGACTTTACCTACCTGCGTGAGCACGCGGGCGAGTTGAAGGGCATCGTCCTCACGCACGGTCACGAAGACCACGTCGGTTCGCTACCTTATCTGCTGCGCGAGTTCAACGTGCCTGTCTACGCGACCAAGCTCACACTCGGGCTCGTGCGCAGCAAATTGCAGGAGTTCGGGATCAAGAAGGGCGACCTGCGCGAGATAAAGGCAGGGGACACCCAGAACCTCGGAGGCTTCGGCCTTGAATTTATCGAGGTCAACCACTCGATACCCGGCGCAGTAGCCATCGCCATCCGTACGAACGCCGGTACGATCCTTTTCTCCGGGGACTACAAGATCGACCTGACGCCGATTGAGGGTTCACCGATGGACCTGGGACGCCTGGCCGAGCTTGGCAAGGCTGGCGTTCTCGCGTACTTCGGTGACTCGACCAACTCCGAGCGGCCCGGGTACGTGCCATCCGAGAGGATCGTCGGCGACACCCTCAACGAAGTCTTCGAGAAGGCGAAGGGTAGGATCATCGTCGCCTCCTTCGCCTCGCACATCCACCGCGTCAGCCAGGTCGTCGAGGCGGCCAGGAAACACGACAGGCTCGTCGGGGTTACGGGGCGGTCGATGATCCGCAACGTCCAGATCGCGCGCGAACTTGGCTACCTCGACCTGCCGCAAGAGATGTTCGTGGACCAGCGCGACATCAACAAGATCCCCGACTCGGACCTCGTCGTCCTTACGACGGGCTCCCAGGGCGAACCTTTGGCGGCCCTTAGTAGGATCGCAAACGGTACCCACCGCACCATCGAGGTCGGACCCGAGGACACGGTCGTGATCGCCGCACACCCGATCCCCGGCAACGAGCGCGGTGTCTCGCGTACGATCAACAACCTGATGAAACGCGGCGCACAGGTCCTATACAGCCCCCTGATGCCTGTTCACGTCTCAGGCCACGCGGCACAGGAGGAGCAGAAGATAGTCCTCTCGCTACTGAAACCCCGCTATCTGGTCCCGGTCCACGGCGAGTTTCGTCACCTTCGTCACCACGCGAACACCGCGATCAGCCTCGGTATCCCGGAGGAGAACATCTTTATTCTCGAAAACGGCGCCTGCCTCGAGTTCAAGAACGGAGAAGCCCGGCGCGCGGAGAACGTCGCCACGGGAATGTTCCTCGTCGACGCCGGTGCGATAGCCGAGAGCTCCTCTGGCGTGATGCGCGAGCGCCAGCGGCTCTCCGAGGACGGGATGTTCATCGTGGTAGCCCGCATCAACGCCCAGAACGGCCAGCTCCTCGGCCCGCCTGATGTGATCTCCCGCGGCTTCGTTAGCCCACAGGACGCAAATGGTCTCGTCGATAAGTCCATAGAGGTAGTTAGCCGGACACTGGAGCGTACCGCGAGCCAGCGCGTAACTGACTGGGGCGAGTTGAAGAATGCAATCCGTAAGGACCTCTCCGGCTTCCTCTCCGACCGTACGGGTAAACGCCCGATCATCCTGCCGCTAATAGTTGAGGTTTAGATCTAACCTTCTACTACACCTTGCGGTTGACGGTGGACTAGAGGCTTATGGGCTAGACTTAGGGCGTGTCTACCGGCAAGCGCGCGCCAAAGAAGACGACGAAGAAGGGCTCGGGCGGCAAGGGCCGCGGTAAAGCGACCCGCAAGGGAGTTCCGCCGCTTACCACCCGGGTGCGTGACGGCGTCCGGGAGGCCGTGAGCAGGGAGGCGGTTGGGATCTCCCTTCTCGCACTTGGCCTGTTTTTCAGTGCCGCTTTCGTCAGTGGACGGGGGGCTTTTCTGGGGGATGCGGGATCCTTCGTGACCACCCATATGTTCGGGATCGTCGGCCTCGCGCTCGCTCCTCTCGCTGCCATCGCCGGGTTGCTCCTGTTGCTTGGCCGCTTGCCTGGCCGGGTCATTGCCGGCGCCGCCCTCCTGCTGCTCGCAGGCGCGGCTACGTTCGCAACGACGTTGCCCCAGAGGCAGCTTTTCTCCGTCAGGCACTACCCCGAAGCCGGGGGTATCCTGGGCAGTGGATTCTATGCGGGGGTCCAGTGGGCCGGGGGGGCAATCGGGGCGGCGCTTGCGATCGGGCTCCTCTATGCCCTGGGATTGTCGTTGCTGACCGGTGTCAGCTTCGCCGCGGCCCTTGGTGCGCTGAAGACCGTGGGAGGAATAATTGGTGGCTGGGTCACGGGACTCCTGCGTTCGAGGCGGGAGGAACGGCCCGCTCCGTCCCGGAAGGGCGGCGGGAGGCGGGACAGCGCAGGGAGTTCTATCGGCGGAGCCGTCTCAGGTGTACGGGACCTGCACGAGGAGCTTTCCCCCGAGGCCCACGTGAGCGAAGAGGAGAGTGCGCAGACCAGGGAGTTCGAGGTCGTGATGCCAGAGCGCCTGCCCGCCCAGACCTTCACCGGGGAGCGGGAGCTTGCGCCTGGTGAGTACACACCGCCGCCGTTCTCCATACTCAGCCTCGGGCACGGGGATCCCGAGCACGACGCGGAAGGTACGAGCCAGAGGCTCACCCGGGCGCTCTCGGATCTTGGCGTGGAGGCACATGTTGTGCGAGCTGTGATCGGGCCCCGGGTCACCCGCTACGAGCTGCGTCTCGGAAGCGGCGTGAAGGTCGGCAAGGTCAGGAACCTGCAGCAGGACATCGCCTATGCCCTTGCCGCGACCGAGGTCAGGATACTCGCCCCGATCCCCGGCAAGAGCGCCGTCGGCGTCGAGGTGCCCAATATCAGGCCGGCGAAGGTGACGCTCGGTGACGTTTTCCAGTCCTACCCCGACGCAAACGACTGGACGCTGCCTGTAGGACTGGGCAAGGACATCTCAGGGCGGGCCGTCTTTTTCGACCTCTCGGAGATGCCGCACTTGCTCGTGGCGGGGACGACGGGCAGCGGAAAGAGCGTCATGCTCAACGGGCTGTTGACCTCTCTGCTTCTCACCACCGACCCGCGGCAGGTCAAGATGGTCCTCATTGACCCGAAGAGGGTGGAGCTTTCGCAGTTCGGCGG
Source organism: Rubrobacter sp. (assembly GCA_035691165.1). Lineage (GTDB taxonomy): Bacteria > Actinomycetota > Rubrobacteria > Rubrobacterales > Rubrobacteraceae > Rubrobacter_D. The sequence goes on along the minus strand of DASSJP010000035.1, from coordinate 672 downwards.
GGTGCCTCATCTCATCACGCCGGTCGTGACTGATGTCAAGAAGGCGGCCAACGCGCTGGCCTGGGCCGTCGCCGAGATGGAGCGCCGCTACGAAGTGCTCGAGAAGCTCGGGGTGAGGTCCCTCGAAGGATACAACGACAGGGCCGAGACACCGATGCCATACGTAGTCGTCGTCATAGATGAGCTCGCCGACCTCATGATGCAGGCCGGGGCGAAGGTCGAGGATGCGATCATCAGGCTCGCCCAGAAAGCGCGGGCTGTGGGCATCCACCTCGTAGTCGCGACCCAGAGACCCAGCGTCGACGTCATAACGGGCATGATCAAAGCCAACGTCCCAAGCCGCATCGCCTTCGCAGTCTCCAGCCAGGTGGACAGCAGGGTGATCCTGGACACCCCGGGGGCGGAGGCCCTACTCGGCATGGGAGACATGCTCTACAAGCCCGTCTCCGCGGCGAGGCCGTCGCGCGTGCAGGGCGCTTTCATCTCGGAGGCCGAGGTGGACCGTGTCGTCTCGGCCACCGTCGAGGCGGCTTCGGGGCGCGTGGAGGCCCGCTTCGTCGAAGAAGTCACCGAGCCGAGGAACGTCAAGGAGGAGAGCGACGAGCCCGAGGACGATCTCCTGCCAGAGGCGGCCAACTTCGTCGTCTCCACGCAGCAGGCTTCGGTGAGCGC
>DASSJP010000034.1:0-2315 GCA_035691165.1 Rubrobacter sp. | reverse complement strand
CAGCTTCACAAGGCTTGCGGCCTTCCTGAGCCTCCACCCGGACTCATTGATGACGCGCGACCCTACGGAGATCCCGAAGCCACCTAGCAGCTTCAGGCGAACCACCTCTCGTCCAGTCAGGTCTTCTCGCGAAAGTCGTCTGGAGTTGTGTCCTCGCACCATGGCGAATACTCCGGCCTGATGGTGACCCTGACCACTACCTGTATGCAAATATCCCTGGTGTCGCCTCTCTTCAGTATTGTAACGTGTGCGCCATCGTGAAGTAGAGATCCCTGGCCCGCTTGCAGCGTCTCGTTCCTGTCTCTAGGATTAATCCTCGTGAGCTACAACCTGCGTCTACTCATCTCCTGCCCTGACAAGAAGGGCCTGATCGCGGCGATCTCCTCGTTCATCGCCATGCACGACGGGAACATCCTCTCCGCAGACCAGTACGTGAGCGAGGACGAAGCCGGCGGAACTTTCTTCATGCGGCTGGAGATCGAGGGCGAGGGCTTCGGTCTGCAACGTGACGAGTTCGACGGCGCCTTCGCCCCGCTCGCCCGCAAGCACGGCATGGACTGGCGCGTCTCCTACACTGACACCCCGAAGCGCATGGCCATCCTGGTCTCCCGCTACGACCATTGCCTTATGGACCTCCTCTGGCGCTGGGACTCGGGGGAGCTGGAAGCCGAAATACCGCTCGTCGTCTCGAACCACCCCGACCTCGCCCCGAGGGTCGAGGCTTACGGCATCCCCTTCTATCACCTGCCCGTGACGCGGGAGACGAAAGCGGAGCAGGAATCGGAGGTGCTCGACCTGCTCGCTGGGCAAGGCGTCGACCTCGTGGTGCTTGCCCGCTACATGCAGATACTCTCGCCCAAATTCGTCAACGCTTTCCCTGACAGGATCGTCAACATACACCACTCTTTCCTGCCTGCTTTTGCAGGGGCCGATCCCTACCGCAGGGCGCACGAGAGGGGCGTGAAGACCATCGGGGCGACGGCCCACTACGTCACCGAGGAACTCGATGCTGGCCCCATAATCCACCAGGACGTCGCCCACGTCACGCACCGAGACACGGTCGAAGATCTCGTCCGCCTCGGACGCGAGGTGGAGCGCAGGGTCCTCGCCCGCGCCGTCCGCTGGCACCTGGAAGACCGGATCCTGGTCGATGGCGTGCGGACCGTCGTATTCGAGTAGGGATCAATCCTCGGGCCGCGCCGGATCTTCTTTCGTGAAGGGGACCATCACGGTTCTCCTGTAGGCGGGCCGCTCTTCGAGGTGCGCGTGCCAGTCCTGGAGGCTCGACAACTGCGGCCTGTCTATGTCCATGTTGAGCCAGCGATAGACGCTCGGCCCGAGGACAACGTCGCCCATCGTGAGGGATGGACCGGCGACGTACTCATGCTCTTTGAGGTGCGCGTCGAGAACGGCCAGGACCTCCGCGGTGCCGTTTACGGAGGCCCCTATCGTCGCCGGGTCACTCTGACCCGGAGGGGTGCGGATCAGGCCGATGAAGGCATCCTTGAAGGCGGGCCAGAGCGTGCCGAGCTGGTAGTCCATCCACTTGTCCGCGAGGGCGCGCTGTTTGGGATCTAAGGGCCAGAGCGTGCCCGGCCCGTATTGCGCAGAAAGGTAGCGCACGATGGTGTTCGACTCCCATAGGGTGAAGCCTTCGTCTGAGATCGCCGGCACGAGCCCCATCGGGTTACGGGCGAGATATTCGGGCCCGCGAGTTTTGCCGAAGAGCCCGCCAACGTCGTGGCGACGGAACGGGATCTCGAGTTCTTCGCAGCACCAGAGCACCTTCTGTACGTTCACCGAGTTCTTCCTGCCCCAGACCTCGAGCACCTTCTTTCCCCTTTCTGTGTGGTTCGTAATTCCATGTGACCACGCTCTCGACAGTCTATCCGGGTCTCGCGCCGACTACGATGATTGAACCATGGAGGCTGAGATTCTGGCGGTTGCAAGGTGTTCGCTCGACGCTCCCACTACATCTCACTCCCCGGAGCAACGAGACCGCGGCTCCGTGAAGTGAGTTCCTCTCAACCGACGATGTACTGATCTCCTACGGGGCTATGCGATGCTGCCCCGTGCTTCTTGAGAACCGGTCAACCAGCTACTGATCGTCCTCCGCTGTCCTGCACGACGTCGCCGACGTATCTGCTCCCGCACAGACCTTGAGTGCGTCCAGCCTGGAGGACAGGCTGGAGATAAGCGCGGGGGAGGCGCTCTTGTAGATGTTGGTAAGCTCGGTCGGATCCTCGTCCAGGTCGTAGAGCTCCCGCTCTTTGGCCACATTGTCATACTCGACGTAGTTGTACCTTGAGGTCCTT
>DASSJP010000033.1:0-2443 GCA_035691165.1 Rubrobacter sp. | reverse complement strand
ATCTCACCCTCGATCTCAGCCCTGGGGACGAGGGCGGCGACGGAGTCGATAACGACGACGTCGAGGGCGCCGGAGCGGATGAGGGTGTCCGCTATCTCCAGGGCCTGCTCGCCGTTGTCCGGCTGGGAGAAGTAGAGGTTCTCAAGGTCAACGCCGATAGCCTGGGCGTACGTCGGGTCGAGGGCGTGTTCGGCGTCGATAAAGGCGGCTAGGCCGCCTGCCTTTTGTGCCTCGGCGATGATGTGCAGTGCGAGGGTCGTCTTGCCGCTCGACTCGGGACCGAAGATCTCGACGATGCGGCCGCGTGGCACGCCGCCGATGCCAAGCGCGAGGTCGAGGGCGAGGGCGCCGGTCGGGATGCAGGCGATCTTAGGCCGCTCCTCGTCGCCCATGCGCATGATCGAACCCTTCCCGAACTGCCGCTCAATCTGGGAGACGGCGGCGTCTATAGCCTTGCTCTTATCCAATGCATCCTCCAAAAAGCGAGTGTTCCAACACCGAATATCTTCGGCATTTACTGCGCTTGATTATACTGTAGGGGTCGATGGCTCCCAAGGGGTTTCGATCCTGCGCGTCGAGCGTTTCCGGGGTTGGTTCAGCTCGCACTCTTGAGGGTATATTCTTTTGAGACCACGTCGCCAGCCCGGCCGAGCACGCCCGCGTCCTGGCCGTTGATCTCCACCCTCACGGCCCCCGCGTCCCCGCTCTTGATATAAAGCCGGTGCTCGGCCTCGAAAGTCCTCGAGAATCCTGGCTGGGCGACCTGCTCGTAGGCCTGAGTTCCGTCGGACAGGATCAGGAGCCAGGAGGGCCGCTCTTCTACGTTTACAAGGACCTGCAGCTTATCTGGGGGAGCGCTCTGCTGTGCGGCCGCAGGTTCTTTATCCTTATCTTCGGCGTTGCCTTTATTCCGTGCGGCGGCGTCAGGGGCCTTGTCCTTTGAAGCGACCTCCTTCTGTGGCTCTTGGTGAGGGGGGTTGTTCTCCCTGGACGGTGCAGGCCGGTTATCCTCCTGCGAACGGGTGGCCTGGACGCCACGTCCGACAAAGTACAGCGTACCGATGACGACGGCCAGAGCGAGGATGGCGACGAGCAGGGTCACAATGGCCGAAGTAGAGATCTTACGCTTCTCCGTCCCCGTAAGGCCGCCGGGTGTAATCAGGGGCTGCTCGAATGTGCTCTCGGGCTGGTTGTTGTAGTTGATCCCACGCTCCCGCCGCGGTTTCCGGCGGCTCTTGAGTTGCCGCGAGAGCTCCTCGCCGTCGAGGCCGAGGTAATTGGCGTAGGTCTTGAGAAAGCCATGCGCGTAGACGGCATCAGGCAACATGGCGTAGTCCTCGCGCTCGAGACCCATAAGGTAGCGCTTGCGTATCTTCGTCGCCTGCTCGACCTCCTCTAGGGAGAGCCCCCGCTCCTTCCTTTTCTGCTCCAGGAAGCGGCCGATCTTGGCATCACCGTTTGAACCGTCACCGTGAGCCAAGTTGTGTGTGTGCTGCCCGTTCTCCATGGCGCCTAAAAGCCTATCACAAAAGCTACCAACCCTCGGCTATATCGGCCTTCCCGCCAGGATCGGTGCCCTGGGTTTCGCCGTCGCCGAACATGGACTCGAGATCCATGTTAGTCGCCACCACGGACCGGCTCTTGGAACCCTCGTAGGGACCGACCACGCCCTTGCGCTCCAGTGCGTCGATGATCCTGCCCGCCCGCGAGTAGCCGACCCTGAAGCGCCGTTGCACAGCGCTCACCGAAGCCTGCTGCGTTGAGACGACGAAGCTGGCCGCCTCAGGCAGGAGGTCGTCCTCAGGCTCGTCGTTCTCCTCCTTGACGTTCCTTGGCTCCGTCACCTCCTGCACGAAGTGTGCCTCCGCACGCCCGGAGGCCGCTTCTACGGTCGCAGAAACCACCCGTTCGACTTCCGACTCCGAGATAAAAGCGCCCTGGACACGAGAGGGCCTTGCGGCGGAGACGGGCTTGTAGAGCATGTCTCCCATTCCAAGCAGGGCCTCGGCGCCCTGGGTGTCCAGGATCACCCGGCTGTCCACCTGGCTGGAGACGGCGAACGCGATGCGGCTGGGGACGTTGGCTTTGATCATGCCCGTTATGACGTCCACGCTGGGCCTCTGGGTCGCGACCACGAGGTGTATTCCCACCGCGCGCGCTTTCTGCGCCAGCCTGATGATGGCGTCCTCGACCTTGGCCCCGGCCTGCATCATGAGGTCGGCGAGCTCGTCTATGACGACGACCACGTAGGGCATCTGGGTCTCAGCCCTGTTGTTGTAGCCTTCGAGGGAACGGACCCCGAGTTTCTCGAGCACCTCGTAGCGGCGCTCCATCTCCGCAACGGCCCACGAGAGCGCGTTGGCCGCCTTCTTGACGTCGGTGACGACGGGCGTGATGAGGTGAGGTACCCGACCGAACAGCGAGAGCTCGACCCTCTTCGGGT
>DASSJP010000032.1:0-5655 GCA_035691165.1 Rubrobacter sp. | reverse complement strand
CCGCGGTATGGAGAGCATGAGATACCCAACCGACCTGTCCGACGACGAGTGGAAACTGCTCGAGGCGTACCTCCCAGCCTCGAAATGGCGTGGACGTCCGAGGTTGCACAGTCTTCGAGATCCTCGACGCCGTCTTCTACGTCCTGAACGTTGACCATCGTGCCCCTCGCGCTAAGCATTGCCGTTCTGCGCTACAGGCTCTACGAGTTAGACATTCTCATCAATCACAGGCTTTCATAGATGAGCGCTTCTATAGGAAGAAGTACGACGCGAGAAAGACCCTGGTAGCCTTCTTCGCCAAACTGAGGCACGAGACGGACTCGGAGGCATTGAGAGGCGACTTGGCTGGGGTGGTCAGGGAGACGATGCAGCCCGCCTACGTCTCTCTATGGTTGCGCCATGACTCGCCGCTCAGGGGGAGCGAAGATCCAGAGTTGCTGGACCAGCTTCGGGTGGACGTCTCACCCCGGTAGCAGAGTAGCGCATTTCTATCTGAGATCGGTCGATGATCATGGGCCGACGGCGCGTGAACAATATCTTCGCCAAACTTGGCGTGTCCTCGCGCACTGCGGCCTACGCACATAAGCACCAGCTCGTCTTGACTCTCTCATGGGTGGAATTACCCACGCCGCCATGTGGCGGAAGTTGGGTGGTTACCCCGATGCGCCACCTCCTCGTCAGGTCGTATCTTGTGAATGTACCGCACGCGTGAGCGAGACGAGAGCGAGGAGCAAGCAAGAACCACATCCAGCACCGACGAGGAGAAGGCACCGATGGACAGGCAGCGCAACGTGGAGCAACGGCAACGCAACCGACCGCTTGCCGGCGATCTGATGGTACCGATGATCTGCGGCAGGTTCTGAATAGCACGAAGTATTAGAAGGGCCGGGGCGCCGCTTATCCCTTCTCCCCGCCCCCACGAAAGAGAGATCTAGAGATGAGCAGGACAGCCAACCTCAAGGTAAGGGCAGCAGCGTTGCTGGCTGCCGTAGCCGCCATTGCTATGGTGGTGGCGCTGGGCTTTACGAGCCCGGCGCAGGCCGCCAATGCCGGCGACCTCGACACGAGCTTCGATGGCGACGGGAGGGTCGTTTTCGATGTCTTCGGCGGGGTCGATGACAGCGCCCAAGCGGTCGCGATCCAGCCCGACGGCAAGATAGTGCTCGCGGGAAGCTGGTGTGGGTTCGCTGCCCAGTGCAACACCTCTACCTTCGCCCTCGCCCGATTCAATCCCGATGGCTCGCTCGACAAGGTGTTTGGGAGCGGCGGCCGCACCCTGGTGACCTTCCCGAACGGTCGGGCCGGGGCCAGCGACGTTGCGATCCAGCCCGATGGCAAGATCGTCGCCGCAGGCTGGCGCAACGACGACGATGGTGTCGACGACGCCGACTTCGCAGTGGTCCGTCTCGAGCCCGACGGCGACCTCGACCCGAGCTTCTCCGGGGACGGGAAGGTCATGACCACCTTCGGCGGCTCCGACTACGGAGAAGCCGTCGCGATCCAGGCCGACGGAAAGATCGTCGTTGCAGGGTCGAACGAGAGCAGCGGCGACGAGGACTTCGCCCTCGCTCGCTATAACGTGAACGGCTCGCTCGACACCTCCTTTCACGGAGATGGCAAGGTGAACACGGGTTTCGGGAGCGACAGCGAGGGAGCCATGGCGGTTGCCATCCAGACCAACGCGGCTCCCGGCGATCACCGGACGCGGATCGTCGTTGGGGGAACAACCGACGATGACAACTGCCCGCTCGACTGCGACTATGACTTCGCCCTCGCTCGCTATCACGCGAACGGCTCGCTTGACAGCTCCTTTGACGGAGATGGCAAGCTGACTACGGGTTTTCTCAGCAGCTCTGACGTTGCCGTCGCAGTCGCCATCCAGACCGGCGGGCGGATAGTCGCCGCTGGGCACACGACCAACACCGGTGACTATGACTTTGCCCTCGCTCGCTACAACTCCGATGGCTCTCTTGACGGCTCGTTTGAGGGCGGCACGGTGGTGACAGAGCTTGGTGAGTGGGACGAAGCCGAGGCGGTCGCGATCCAGGCCGACGGCAGGATCGTCGCGGCGGGCTGGAGCGGGCCCTCCCAGTGGGAGCCAGACTCCTTCGCCCTCACTCGCTACAACACCGACGGCTCGCTCGATGCCTCCTTCTCGGGCGACGGCAGGCTTACGACCAGCTTCGGCGGCGACACCTGGGCAAAGGACGTCGCGATCCAGGCCGACGGCAGGATCGCCGCGGCGGGAGGCGCGGAGAGCGAGGACGGCGACTATGACTTCGCCATCTCCCGCTACCACGCCATCACCGACAACACCCCGCCCAACACCACCATAACCAGCGGCCCCTCAGGTGCCACTAACAGCACTTCCGCCACCTTCACCTTCGTCTCCTCAGAGTCCCCCTCGAAGTTCGAGTGCAGCCTCGATGGCGCTCCGTTCTCTACCTGCTCATCGCCCAAGAGCTACTCGGACCTCACCGATGGAAGCCACGTCTTCAGAGTCCGGGCGATAGACGCTTCGGGCAACATAGAGCAAAGCCCCGCACAACGCACCTTCACGGTGGACACAAAAGCACCCAAGGTCAATAGCGTACTTCCCACACAGGACGCCACAGGAGTAGCCCAGGGAGTAAACGTCAAAGCCACCTTCTCCGAGGCGATGAGTGCTTCCTCCATCACTTCTGAGACCGTCAAGCTCTTCAGAGCAGGCACCACCACCCCGGTAGCTGCAGTGGTTGGCTACGATACGCAGACGAAGACGGCGATGCTCAACCCCGAGATCGATCTCCGGCCAGGCACCAGGTACAAGGCTGTTGTCACTACCGCAGCGAGGGACCTCGGGGGCAACCGGCTCGACCAGGACCAAGACCTCACCAACGGCAACCAGCCCAACGTTTGGACCTTCACAACCGGCAGCAACTAGAGGCGAAAGGGAAAGCCGCTGCAAAGAGGGGCCGGGTAGTTCCCGGCCCCTCTTTATGCCCTACTATCTCGTGTAGTAGGTCAAGTGCTATCACAGACGCTCTAGAACCGGCGTTTTCGCCAGGGTGCCGGACGACCCTCTAGCGTCCGTAGATCTCGGCCAGCCGTCTCAGGCGAGCAGCAAGGTCAGGGGTAAGCTCCGTGCCGCTCATCCGCCACACCCAGTTTCTCTCCACCGTGCCGGGAGTGTTCATCCGGGCCCCGGAGCCCAGGCCAAGCACGTCCTGCATCGGCACCACGGTTCTGCTCGCCACCGAGGAGTACGCGAGGCGCACGAAGTCCCAGACACCGACGTACTCCTTGCCGAGGTAGTGCCTGGCGAAGGTCCTCTCTTCGAGGCTCGCTGAGTTCCACCAGCCGGCAGTAGTGTCGTTGTCGTGGGTGCCGGTGTAGACGACCCAGTCGGCTCTGGCATGGTTGTGCGGCAGAAACGGGTTGCCAGGGTCCGAGAAGGCGAACTGCAAGACCTTCATGCCAGGCAACCCGATCTCCTCGCGCAGCGCGACGACCTCAGGGGTAATGTCGCCAAGGTCTTCGGCGACGAGCGGCAGCTCCCCCAGAGCGTGGCGCAGGGCGGCGAACAGTTCCGCCCCGGGACCTTCTACCCACCGGCCGTTCGCGGCCGTCTCCTCGCCAGCGGTGACCTCCCAGTAAGCCTGGAAGCCTCGGAAGTGGTCTACTCGCACCACGTTGCAGAGGGTGAGCGCCATCCGCAATCTCGCGATCCACCACGAGTAGCCGTTCTCGCGCATCCGCTCCCAGCGGTAGAGGGGATTACCCCAGAGTTGTCCCGCCTCGGAGAAGTAGTCCGGCGGTACCCCGGCCACGACGGTCGGCTCGCCGCGCTCATCGAGGAAGAAGTGGTCCTGGTTGGCCCAAACGTCGGCGGAGTCATGCAAGACGAAGATGGGTACGTCGCCCATCACCTCGATGCCGGCCTCGTTGGCAGCCCCCTTGATATCGTCCCAGTCCCTGAAGAACAGGTACTGGACGAACCTGTGGAAGGAGATCTCCCCCTTCAGCTCCATCCGCGCCCGCGCCATCGCTGTCTTTTCGCGGCGCGCGTACTCCTGGGGCCAGCGGCTCCACGGCGTTCCGCCGAACCTCGTCTTGAGCGCCGCATACAGCGCCCAGTCCTCAAGCCACCCGCTTTGCTCCTCGCGGAACCGCCGGAAGTCCTTATCCGGCTTCCAGCGACCGTGGGCTTCGCGTAGCCGGCGCTCTTTCGACTCTGTGACCGCCGGGTAGTCCACCGGGCCGGGGGCGCTCTTCTTCGCCTCCCGGCGCAGCAGACCATCCTCCACAAGGCGGTCCGTGCTGATGAGCAGCGGGTTGCCGGCGAAGGCCGAGTACGCGGAGTAGGGAGATGCCTCGGTGGGGCCGAGCGGGAGCACCTGCCAGATCCCCTGCCCGGCCTCCTTCAGGAACCGGACGAACCGCAGGGCTTCGGGACCAAGCTCCCCGATGCCGTGCGGACCGGGTAGCGAGGTCGGGTGAAGCAAGATGCCAGCGGAGCGCCGGGGCTGCTCTGGCGGCATGGTCTCTGCGGAGGGTCCCGTCACGCCGACGATTCTAGCGGGCGCGCCGGGCCTCGGCCAGCGGGTATCATGACCTGAGCCGTTAAGAGGCGCACAATAAGGGGGACGGAGCCTCTCCATCATTTCCAGAGAGATCTAACCTCGGCACCAGCTCAAGAGGTTCGGGCCTTTCTGACTTCCGACCATGGTGATGTGGGCTTTAGCAATTACCCAGCGAAACTCCTGCGCCCCACGCGCCTGGTACACGGATAAGACAAGGGGCAAGCTGGCCTTCTGATGCCAACGCTGATGCGAACCGGGGTGATGTCCGGCGGTACAAGGCGGGCCCCATAACGACATTCTCGTAATGAGATGGGGCCAGCGGTCCGAGTCCGCTCGTCGGTCTTTCCTTACTCCGGTTTGCGGCTGAACATGCTGAGAGTGGGTAGCTCGATACCAGGTGCGTAGGTATCCGCAAAGAAAAACCCTTACGATGACGCGGGATGGATTCGGGCAAGTATCGCACTGGAGGAGAGAACCGATAGCTTACGCAGAGGGGCACAGTGGGACGACCGAGGGCGCAGACAGCGAGACCCGCCGGAGGGTGGAAGAGGACCCTCATCGGCCGCTCTACCATTTCCTTCCGGCCTCGAACTGGATGAACGACCCGAACGGTCTTATTCAGTGGGACGGCGAGTACCATCTCTTCTACCAGGCCAACCCCAACGGCCCGTTTCACGGGACGATCCACTGGGGACACGCCGTGAGCGAGGACCTCGTCTACTGGAGAGACCTGCCCGTAGCCCTGACCCCGACTCCCGGAGGACCGGATGAGGACGGCTGTTACTCCGGTTGCGCGGTGGACAACGGGGGCGTTCCGACCCTCATATACACCGGCGTTCGCGGGAAAGACCAGCGACCGTGCGTCGCCACCAGTCGGGATGGTCTAATCACCTGGGAGAAGCATCCGAAGAACCCCGTCATTCCAGGCCCGCCGCCGGATCTCGACGTGGTCGGGTTCCGCGACCATGCCGTCTGGAACGAGGACGGTATCTGGTACCAGCTCATCGGCTCAGGCATAAGGGACGTGGGGGGAACGGTCCTCCTCTACAGGTCCCATGACCTCGAAAACTGGGCGTATCTGGGGCCACTCCTC